>JAFGIC010000418.1 GCA_016929815.1 Deltaproteobacteria bacterium | reverse complement strand
CAGCTCTTTTGAGGTGATAAACCGTTTTATCCACATGGGGATAGAGCCCTATAATCTTGTCGCGGCATTGAACTGTATTATTGCCCAGAGGCTAATCCGGATTTTGTGCCAGTGCAAAGAGCAGGTGCCTGCCGATAAGAAGGAGGAATACCTGAGAGATTCAGGCCTGGATTATGAAAGACATAAGGACCATAAATTTTATATGGAAAAAGCCCTTGGGTGCGATTTGTGCAAGGGATCGGGCTTCAGGGGCAGAAGGGCTATTATCGAGATTCTTGAGATGAATGATGACATGAAGGAGCTCTTCATGGAAAAGATGTCCATCACCGGCCTTAAAAAGAAGGCAAAAGAGGCGGGCACCACATTTCTGAGGGAAGCGGCCCTGGAGCTTGTTCTTAACGGTGAGACATCGATTAGCGAGGCAAACAGGGTGACGTTTATAGAGCAACTATGAAATTCAAATTTACAAAACCATATACCGGGCTTGATATTGACGGCTCTTCCTTAAGGATGGTACAGATCGTCAGGGAGAAAAAGGGCTGGAGGCTGATCAGTCGCAGAACGGTTCAATTGCCGCCTGAAACACTTGAGTTTTCATATAAGGATGAAAATATTATTTCGCCCCGTGTGTTTACACGCGCGCTTGAGGAGGCGTTGTTGGGGATGTCAGGCCGCGTCGATACCATAGGACTGTCGCTTCCCATCGAGAGCATGAAGATAATGACACACAAATTTGAGGGTCTGCAGCAGGATGCGAAAAACAAGATCAGGGATTTGATTGCATGGAAGGAAAAGGAGACGTTGCCATATCCGGTTGATAAGGCCATGATCAGCTTTTATTCCTTTTCGCCGAAAACAATGGAAGGAAAGATATATTTAGCAGCTATAGGCTATATGGATATCATAAGGGATTTTGAATTGAATATCCGGCAGCTGAAACTTGATCCGAAGGTTATCCGTCCGGCGGTCATTAACCAGTTTAATTTTTACATGAATAATTTTAAGGCAACAGGGATAACCGCTTTTCTGGGGCTGTTCAACAATTATTTTTCATTTTTTGTATTTCATGAAGACCAGCTCATATTTTATCGAGGCAAAAGAAAGCCTGCCTCCTATATCCATTTTATGCAGGAAATAGATATGACTATTGAGCTGTTTCAGGGTGAATACCCGGGGAAAGATATCGAAAGGCTTGCCCTCGGTCGACAGCTGGCATCGTCAAACAGCGTGGATACGGAATTTGAAAGTTATCCCGAGATGGAAATAAGCCTGATTGATGAAGAGAGCATCATTATCCCTGATGAGGCTGTCGCGGGGAATGGCAGAGAAATAGATGTAAGCTCCTATGCATCTGCGATTGGGGCGGCCCAGAGCCTGACGGACTAGGAGGTGCCATCAGTTGGAACCCATAAAGATTAATCTTGCTACTTTTGAATATCAGGATAAGCGTCTTTCATATACCGTGATGCTCGTGACGGCGTTGATTATCCTGATAATATCGTTTATTTCCATAAGAAGCGGCATCAACGCACAGAACGAGATAAATGAATATGAAAACAAGGTGGCGTTAAAGGCGCAGGATATTATTAAAAGACAGCAGATCAAAAAGGAGACCGTAAAAAGACTTAGTGACAAAGAGATAGAATCTCTGAAAAAGGATATCAGTTTTATTAACGGGCTTATAATGACGGATGCATACCCCTATGACAGGCTGCTTGACGCCCTTGAAGTATGTGTGCCTCAGGGTCTTGCCATCCTGAATTACAGCCTGTCTAAGGATCAGAATGTTGTCTCCTTAAAGGGTAAGGCCGGTTCTATGGATGAGATAACGGTTTTCCTGGACAGGTTGAACTCTTCGAGGATTTATAAAAACAGCAGCCTGTTGAATCTGACTGTGTCACGGGAAAATATCATGCAGGAGGAAATGGAATACCAGGATAACGGCATAACCTTTGAAATAGAGTGTTCCATTGATTCGGATCAGGTTTGGGCGGCGACGGAAGGCAGGAAGACGGATGACTGAGGGCAGAAGACAGATGACGGAGGGCAGAAAACAGAAGGCAGAAGGTAAGAGGGTGAGAAGTAAAGAGAAAACAGAAAAGAGGATTAATGCACAGCAGATTCGTAAATATTTTTCGTTTCAATAAAATATTCTGGTGGGTTATCTGCCTGCTCCTGATCCTGAATGTTGTCTTTTATATGGCCTTTCGGAAGAGACAGACCAACAGGATATATGAGCTTCACAACGCTTACTATGAAAAGAGGAGTTCCCAGGTATCGCAAACAGAAGGGAATGGGAAGGATCTCTTTTTGCAGGCCAGAGATGACATTAAATTTTTTATAGAAGGCCTCCCTGAAAGGAAGGAATTCACGGAAACCACTGCCGAACTTTTTGATATTTTTAAACGATATCAGATTGATATGGGTCAAACGGTTTATAAACCTGAGTCCGTTGATTATAGCGGGTTATTTAAATATTCGACCTCCTTGAGCATAAAAGGGGCTTATCCGACATTAAAGGCGCTGCTGGCGGACATCCAGGAATCGGGGAATCTTTTTTGCATTGAGGACCTTTCATTTACCGGAAACAACGGGGCCGGCACTTTAGAGATGAAGGTGAAGATTTCGACATATTTCAGATGAACAAACTGATAAGACATGCGAGAACTAATTAGAGATAAAAAAAAGATTATCCTGGGGCTTCTGATCCTGGTATTTGCGGTCTCCCTGGTGTACAGGGTAACCCATCCCTACAGACAGCAGAAGGTTGATACCCTTACATATACCGGCGTAAAATCAGAAGCGCCGAAAAAGGAGGACAGCACGGCAGACGAGGATGCTTCAACAGTGGAGGCGCCGCTTGTGTTGTTGGATATGTTTTATGAACCGCCTGTTCATTCAAGGGAGCAGACAAGAAATATCTTTTCCATGGAGGAGGAAACGGATGAGGCGTCGATAATGGCTGATCAAAAAGGAATTGACCGGCCGGCGGTTGCCGATGCGCTTCCCGGGGATAACGAAAATATCCTTGAAGATGATCTGAGCAGCTTCAGGACATTCGGGTACATGGAAACCGGAAAAGAAAGGGTGCTTTTTCTTGAAAAAGGAGAAGAGATCATACTTATCCGAAAAGGGGACAGGATAGAGGGGAAATATCTTGTAGAGGAAATAACCAGGGATGAGCTTGCATTGAGGGTTATTCCCAGTAAAGAAATGGTTTATATAGATTTGGGGGACCTTTGAAACGTCTTCACACTGATGGAGGTGTGGGGGATGGAATAGAAGAGAGAAGACAGAATACAGGAGACAGAAGATTAGAAGTTGAGAGGATAAGAAGTTAAGAGAAAATAGGAAATAGAAAAGAGTATAGAGAAAAGAGGAAAGAGAAAAGAGAAAAGAGGAAAGAGGAGGGAGGTTACTTGGGTTAATTGAGTTACTTGAGTTACTTGTGTTGATTGAGTTGCTTGGGTTGATTGGATTAAAAGGGCTGGAAGCTAGGAGGCTGGGAAGCTGGGAAGCTGAAAGGATAAAGGTAAAAGTATAAAGGAATCTTTCACGAAAGTTTGAAAGTGAGAAGACACGAAAAAGGAATATTTAAATTGCATTATTACTTTTATTTTATTCTGTTTTCTGTCTTCTGTCTGCTGAATCCATAAGCTGTAGTAAAAACGTGGGATTAAACCCAAAATAGTTAATTTATGAGGTAACAGTCATGAAGCGGGTTTCAAAAAATATGAAGCTAACACTCATGGTGTTGTTTTTTGTATCGGCCTTAATGCACCTTTGCGGGTGCGCCGGCAATCAGAATCTGCGGCTCGGGCAGGAGTACGCGTCTGCCGGTGACTGGGACAGCAGTATCCAGGCCTTTCAGGATGCGTTAAAAGATGACCCCAATGACCAGGAGATTAAGCTCCTTCTTGTAAGATCAAAAAAGAACGCTTCCCTTGATCATCTGGCAAAGGGTACGGCACTGCTGGAGCAGGAAAGATACGACGAGGCATTGACCGAACTGCAGACTGCCCTGGCCTTTGATTCCTCCAACCTGGAGGCTGAGGATCTTCTTGAAAAGGCAAAGGACATGAAGGAGTCGGATTACTATCTGAAGAAAGGCATTGCCTTAGAAAAGAGCCAGAGCTATTCCCAGGCCAGGGAGTCCTTTCAGAAGGCCATCGAACTTAACAGTGAGAATGAAGAGGCTCAGAAGGCCCTCGACCGCTACAGGAAGAGCAATGATACAACGGAACAGAAAAAATATCCCTTGAAGACAACAACGGAAACCCCCATTTCT
>JAFGIC010000417.1 GCA_016929815.1 Deltaproteobacteria bacterium | reverse complement strand
CGGGTATTTTGATATTATCGTCTCTTCACTTGATGTAAAAATGCCTAAACCCCATCCTGAATCCATTTTTAAGATCCTTGATTATTTTAATATCAACCCGTATAAGGCATTTTATATCGGCGATTCAAAGCTTGACTATCAGTCAGCGAGGTCGGCGGGCGTAGTCTTCATATCCTACAGAAATTCTGAACTTAATGCAGACCACCACGTAAATTCAATGAATGAAATATATGAAATTGTCAATTCCGGTGAAAAGATAGAATAATGTTAAACTATCTCTTGTTTATGCTTTCCAATAATTGTTTGGCATCTTTTGCAGCCTGGCTTCTGGGATCAGATTCAATTATAGCCCTTAATATGTCAGATGCATCTCTGGTGCGTTCCATCCTTATATACAGGGTCGCAAGACTTAGCTCAGCCTGTTTGGATTGTGGACTTAATTCGGCTGCCTTTTTATAAGCCTCCACTGCATCTTCGTTACGCTTTAACAAAATATAAACGGCTGCAAGATCAAAGTAAACATTTACGTAGGATGGATCAATTTTTAACGCCTTCTGGTAGTATTCTACAGCCCTGTCATAATCGCCTTTATAAAAATATACCAGACCCATGTTATGATAGGCAAAATGCGGCGTAGTATAAAGTATGTCTGATGCCGCCTTCTGGAAGCATTCCAAGGCCTTGTCCCACTCCTTCATCCTGGAATACAAAGCCCCCATGTTGTTGACAGCCTCTGAGAAATTCGGCTTCAGGCTTATTGCCTTTTTATAGTGCTGGAGTGCAAGGTCATATTCTCCGAGGTCCCCATAAACGCGTGCCAGGTCATGTTCAATGTCGGGATTATCGGGATCAAGTTCTGCTGCCTGAAGAAAATAAGAAAGGCCCTTTCTATGATCACCCTGGAGGACAAGGGACCTTCCCATGTCCTCCATAGCGAGGGCTTTATCCTTTTTTTCTTTTATGCTGCCTGCACAGCCTGCAAAAAGTGATGATATAACAAGAATTACGAGTATGAATATAAGATTATTCTTTAAGCGAACTACCGGATATGATCGAATTATCGGCATCTCATTCACAACAGAACTATAATCTTTTTAACGGCAACTAATCGACAAAAGATGAAAGCACTGTAGGAGTAAGAAAAATCAAAAGCTCCGACCTTGATGTGCTCTTGCTCTTTGCCTTAAAGAGCCATCCCAGAACCGGGATATCTTTCAGAATCGGAACGCCTGTTGTATCCTCGCCTTCCTTCTCTTTAATAATTCCGCCTATTACTATTGTCTCGCCGCTTTTTACCATCAGGGTAGTGTTTATTGTCTTGGTCGTCTTTAAAGAATCGGAAAGACGCGCATCATCAGATACATCTACGGTAAGCGTAATATAATCATTATAGCTTATGGAGTTCGGTGTCACGCTTAAAGACAGTTCAGCAGGCCATTCCTCTGATGCCACATTTTCTGTAGCAGCGACCTTTATTATCTCACCGCTGCTGATTTTGGCAGGCGTCCCTTCCTGTGCTATTACCTTAGGCGCTGACAGCGTCTTTGCAGTGCCTTCTGATTCGGCAATAGCAAGTGATGCATCTAGTGTTAAACGTCCTCCGAATGTAGCCCTGGCAAAGCCAAGTCCGATGTTTGCATCCCAGCCATCCGGTGAATTGGTTGAAAAAGAACCTCCATATACCCTTTCACCATCATAGTTAAAATCATTCGCAAAGGGTGGAACTTCTATATCTTCATTCAAAGCATCTGTATCCCAATATGATGTGTTATTATTCCATTTAAGACCCAGTTCGCGGCTGAAGCTGTCTGTAGCCTCCACTATCCTTGCCTCAATCATAATCTGTTTTACTGGTGTGTCAAACTGCTTGATGGTCTTTTTGGCCGTCTCGATATTTTCCTCAATATCGGTGAGGATAATTGTATTTGTCCTTGTGTCAACAGTCATGGCGCCGCGTTTTGACACTGTAATATGCCCCTTCACGTCATTCGCCTTTGCAAAATCAACAGGCAGATATTCCGTTATGAGAGGGGCTTCTTCCTTGGCGGCCTTTTCCTTTTCCTTCCTCCTGTTCTCCGCCTCCTCGGCCAGCTTCAATAATCTCTGTCTTTCGGCCTCTTCTTCTGCAAGGATCTGTTTCATCTTGTCCTTGGTGGTTATCCATAGTATGTTGTCTCCACGGTATCTCTTTGCCAGATCGTTGTTATCCAGCACAAGATCCAATGCCTCATCCCAGGGCACATTCTTAAGTATCATTGACACCTTTTTACCGGCTATCGAGGGATCCCATACAATATTCTCACCGCTTACCTCATTAATAAGCCTCAATATATGAGTAACATCCGCGTCCACGAAATCCATGTACATCCTTTCACCTTTGTATTTTTTCGTTGTAGCGGTCGCAGTTGTAATTGTGGAGGCTTCAGTAGGAATGCCAGAGCCATGTGAAGTTACTGCAAGCGTTCTTGTCTCAGTCTCCTCCAGATTCAAGGGGACAATCTTTGTTTCTGCAACCTTTACTGAAGTCTGACCGAAATCCATGATTAAACCGTTTTCTGTCGGTTTAATGTTGAAGGGAACAATCTCCCTTAACGATAATACAAGATCTACCTCTTTATTCTGAGATGAATATTTCTGATTGATTACTTCCAGCGCCGATTGAAACTGTGTAGTATCTATATGTCTCATGAGCAACGGATTGGCAATCGTTGAATCGTGGATCTTTAAGACAAGGGTTTTTTCATCCTTCCTGTCAAGATCATAATTTGTCTTTTTGGTAGTTGTGACAACAAGACGGGATTTGCCGTTTTCAGCCAGAGTGAAATCAATGCCGAGCACTTCATTAATATCTGTTCTGGAAGGCTCGAAAAATATCCTGGGTTCAGATGGTGTAATATCTTCGGATTCGTCGGCAACCGCGATCTCAACAGCGGTCGTTTCCGGTTCATCTTCAACCTTTATCTGCGGAGCAGCCGTTGACGTATCCGTTACGGACTTCCATGCATTATCGTTATTCTGCTGGACAGAGGGACCTGACTCCGTCTGTTGAACGGTGATAGAAGATTCCTCACCACCGGTCGCAGCATCTTTTGTGGAACCAGTGGCGCAACCTGATATCAGAAATAAAGCCGCCACCGGATATAGCAGGAAGGAGTATAATAGCCTGTTATTAATACTCATCTTTTTACCCATGGAATATCTCCTTAAATTCTTGCTGATAATATTGACGCCCTTAGATTTTATTCTTCTCAATGATCCGACTTATAAAAAACGCGTATGAAAAGATTTATAAGGCGCCCTCTTTGTTTAGTTGTTAATAAAATCTTCATACATCCCATATCTTCTAAACCTAAGATTGAGACGTCTTGATAATCTCCCTGTATTGCTTCTGGCCCCTGTAATCCGTGTACTCTTCGCGGATTATTACTTCTCCTTCGGATATCTTATATACTACCCCGTTTTTTGTACCTATCAGTGTTCCCTCTTTAATCACATGTCCTACACCCTTTGAATCTTTAACCATAGCCCATCTGGCCTTTGGGCTTATTACAATCACAATAATTTCCAACTGGGAAAGTTCAAGGGTCTCCAAATATGTTTTTGCCTTTTCTTTTTCCTTTTCTTCCCTGGCTGTTATAAAAGATTTGAAAGGATCTGTTTTATCAATAGGGTCATATATATATTCATCAACCCCGGAATCGGCGATTTCGGTCCCTTCGGTATTTGCGGTTATTCCCGAGGATTCTGTTCCGGCATCGGCGGCTTTTTCCTGTGCCGCTGCCATCCCTGAAGAAAGAGCAAGTATAAAAATTATCTGCGATAAAAGGCCGATAAGATATTTATGCTGGAGCCTTTCCATATTATTAATTCCCTCTAAACGTGTATGTTATAGCGTCACATGTGGTAGTCAGTGTCGTTGAACGGTCACTCACCGGTTTCATGGAAACATTTTTAATATTCATGATCCGTTCCATCTTTCCTACCTTTTCAAAAAATATTGCCACATTATGATAAGTGCCGCTGACTGTAATTGCGACTGGTATCTCAATATATAATTCCTTCTTTTGTTCGGACTTGGGCGTAAAAACCCTGAAATCAAGTTGTGATTCGTTTCCCAGTTCCGTAACCTTGCTTAAAAGGCTGGAAATTTCTTTTTCATTCGGCAGCAATTTAAGCGCTTCCTGTAGCTGAAGGTCCAGTTCCGCCCTTTCCTTTTGTTTTTCCGGCAGCTTTGCCCTCTGTAGCTTTGCGCGGTTAAGCTGCTGATCAAGATCGTCGATTGATGACGTGGTAGTCTCAACAGCGTTCGACTTAGGAATATATACGAACCATATAAAGGCCGCTAAAAACAGGACAATTATGCCGGCAAAAATACCGATTCTGGCAGGCATCTTTATAGTTTCTATCTTTTGAAAAATTGCTTCGCCTTCCATTATTTTACTTTTCCCCTGTTTATTTAATTAAAATCATTTACCTTTTTTATTCCCTGCAGCTGCCGCCTTTGTTTCTTCTTTATATGCATATGTCCTACATTCAAGGCTGAAATCAGATACCTTTAAATTATATTCCTTAATATCTTTTCCAATTGCACTTTTTAATTCCACGGATGTTATTACATCCTTTGCAGCCGCAAGATTATTCATGAAAAGGGCCACTGTTTCGTTATCCATGGCGGTTCCTGTAAGCGTCAATTTGCCGTTGCCCTCGTTAAGAGAGGTCAGCCACAATTTATCTTTTGGCACAGCATCGGCAATGGTCGAAAGAAGCAGCACAGGCCCGGTTTTGCCCTTTTCCAGATCTTTAATCACACTGAGCTTGGTATTTATCTCTTTTATATCTTTTTCAAGTTTTTTTATCTCATTGAGTTCTTTCTGATATCCCGCGAGTTCGGTCTTTTTGCTGCTTTCCTCGTTTTTCAGATTTAAAAGCTTCCCATTAAGATGTATAAACCATACCGCTAGAAGCAATATAAACAATAGGAATAAAAGTCCTGAGATAGAAACCTGTCTTCTTATATTCTCTCTCTTCCGTGCAGCCCTGAAGGGCAAAAGATTAATTCTTATCATTTGTCACCAGCGCTTCTTAAAGCCAGGCCGACAGCAACACCTGCCTGGGGAGCCATATAGCTCAAGTATCTTGGATCAAAAACCTTCTCATTTATCTGAAGATTCGCAAATGGATTTAATTCCTCAACGGATATACCGGTCTCCTGTTCGAGATACTTAAGAAAACCGGGTATCCGATATGCCCCTCCGCTTACCAGAATTTTCTCAATTGACTCATCCGGATAGGTAGTGGAAAGAAAGTCCAGTGCGCGTTTTATCTCCTGGACCCATCCTGATACTATGGTTGTGAAAATCTCTTCCAGTGCGCCTCTTTCCTTATCCACCTTTGTACCGCCAAGCTTTATCTTCTCCGCCTCCTCGAAGGAGACGTTAAATTTAGACATAATGGCCTCGGTAATCTGCGAGCCGCCATACGACGAATCCCTTGTAAATATCGAAACACCATCCTTAACGGCATTAATACCCAGTTCTTCAGCTCCTATGTTTATTATTGCATAACAACCGGAGATATTCCCCGAACTTGCTTCAAAGGCATTCTGCAGCGCAAAGGCATCAACATCCATTATCACCGGATTCAAACCGGCAAGTTGTATGAGGCTTTCGTAGTCCTCGATAATATCCTTTTTCGCCGCAACAAGAAGGACATCCATAAGGGCTGCGCCCTTCTTAGCAACTTCTGTGGCGCTTTCATCGCCTGTCACAGCTTCCTTCAATTTAAGAATCTCATAATCGAGGTTAACATCGCTTATGTCAAATGGTATATATTGTTCGGCTTCCTCATGGATACTTGAATCCAATTCGGATTCACCCCTTTGTGATATGCTTATCTTTTTGACGATCACAGAAAAGCCTGATATTGATGTAGCCACATTCTTATTTTTTATTTTCAGATTTTTATAGAGATTTTTAACCACAGAGGCAACAACCTCCATCTCTTTGATGGTCCCCTCTACAATAGCGTCTTTTGGAAGACCTATAACCCCGAAATTTTTGAGTATCATCCCCTTTTTGCTCTGATTAATCTCCACTAGCTTGATAGAGTGTGAGCCTATGTCCAGCCCTATCAATTGATTTTTCTTCGGCACCGGCATGGTTTGCCCCCTTTTCAACTTTCCAGAAAGACCTTGCCCTTTTCAGTCAGGTCATAACCAAGGGCTAGAATTATTTTCCTCTTTGTTTCCATCCGACAACTCTTACCTCTCTCAATTCTATCAATTGTAAGAGACGAAACCCCGGCCTTCCTTGCCAATTCTGCCTTGCTCATCAAGAGTTCTTCCCGGATCTTCCTGACAATATTGCGACCCAATGTTTCCTCCAAGTTATTCCAGTGATACAATTTCTTTGATCTGAGTTGT
>JAFGIC010000416.1 GCA_016929815.1 Deltaproteobacteria bacterium | reverse complement strand
CTGCGTGCTCCCTGTCTCCTACAATAACAACCGTGTATCCCTTCTTTGCGTGATACCTTATTATGCCCTGCACCTGCGCGACCTTCGGGCATGTGGCATCGATTATCCTGAGTCCTGACTCCTTAAGTGTCTTCCTCTCATCCGGAGGTATCCCGTGCGCCCTTATAATTATGGCGCCCTTTTTAACTGCATTGATATCCTCAATCTCCCTTACATTCTTTGATTCCAGCAGATTAAGGACCTGCGTGTTGTGTATTAAAGGGCCGTACGTGAAAAGAGGGCCTTCCCCCCTGTTAGCCTCTGCCAGGGTTATCTCCATGGCACGTCTCACGCCCATGCAAAATCCCGCTGTTGCAGCCAGTTTGACCTTCAACCTCGCACCTCCCCCAATGAACTGAAATAATCATCCATACTCTCCATAAGAGAACGGACGTCCTTTATCTTTGTAAATCTGTCTCTGAAACGACCGCTTCCCGGCAGCCCCTTTGTATAGGAAAGGAGCAGCCCCCTCATGCGAAGCGCCGCGCGGTGTTCTTCCATTACATCGGTCAGAAAATTATAATGCTCCATTATCAACGATCTTCGCTCGGATAAATCCGGCTCATGGACAGGCAGTCCCTTTTCCAGCTGCAGGATCTGTCTGAAGATCCAGGGATTGCGAACTGCAGCCCTCCCGATCATCAGGCCGTCGCACCCTGTCTCCTTCTCCATCCTGAGTGCGTCTGATGGTGAATTGATGTCTCCGTTGCCTATCACGGGGATGCTCACTTCTTGCTTAACCCTGGTGATCAGCCCCCAGTCAGCCTTTCCTGAATACCCCTGGGTTGCAAACCTGGGATGGACACTGATTGCGTCAACCCCGCAATCCTCCATCATGCGGGCCATTTCACATGCATTCATCCGGTCAGCAGACCACCCCGCTCTGATCTTTACGGTCAGGGGGAGGCGGCATGAAAGGCGAACCGCCTTTACAATCTCCTGGGCATTGTTCGTGTCCCTCATGAGAAATGCCCCCGCGCCTGTCTTTGTAACCTTCTTAACGGGGCAGCCCATGTTTATATCAATTATGTCGGCGCCCGCTTCAGCTGAAATGCAGGCGGCCCTGGCCATGGCATCAGGTCTCGACCCGAATAACTGGACTGCAAAAGGCCTTTCAGAGGGGTGGCTCTTCAGAAGAACAAGGGTCTTTGCCGAGTTCAGGGTAAGACCCATGGCGCTCACCATCTCGGAAAAGACAAGGTCCGCGCCCATTCCCCTGGCCATCATCCGGAAAGGCAGACTGGTCACGCCTGCCATGGGCGCGAGCATAAGCCGGTTTTTTAGTTCTATGTTCCCTATCTTCATCATTATTTCATTCTAAATTACATGTTAAAGAAAAACAAGCGGTCTATTGCATTTAAACATATGATCCTTGAAGTTTTCTGAAATTGGGGTATGATAAATATAGACGCAGGGCTCAAGGCAAAAGGCGCGGGTTTTAATGACAAAAGAGCCAAGCCGAAAGATCTCATTCTCATGTAAATACAATCATAATTAGTCAAAGGAGGCTGGAAATGCTTAAGGCAAAAGACATCATGACAAAAGACGTCATCTCTATCTCACCGGATCTGGAGGTAACCCAGGCGGCCCAGATACTCCTGCAGCACGGCATTAACGGGCTCCCGGTTGTCAAAGGCACAAAACTTGTAGGCATCCTTTGTCAGAGCGACCTTATTGCCCAGCAGAAAAAACTTCCGATGCCTTCCTTATTTACACTCCTCGACGGCATCATACCCCTGGGCTCCACAAAAAACTTCGAAAAGGCCTTACGCAAGATGGCAGCCACAACCGTGGCAGATGCCATGACCTCCAAACCTGTTACCGTGGGACCGGAAACTGAGCTGCAGGATATAGCCACACTTATGCTGGATAAAAACTTCCATACGATCCCTGTTGTCGATCACGAGGAGTTGATAGGGATCATAGGAAAAGAGGATGTCCTGAAGACTATTGTCTCAGGAAGATAATCATTTGAAGAAATATAGCGGAAGCTGATCCGCGATCAGGAAGCCCTTTTCGGAGGGGATTATCCTTCCATCCCTTACATGTATATACCCGGATTCCTCAAGCATCGATACAACCTTATCCAATTCCTTGTCGCGATGAAGGATATTCATGTCAAAACCCCATATGGTTCTTAGACCGAGTGAGACCGTCTCCATCACCATCTGCTCGCCGGTCAGATCCTCGCTCTCCTCAATCGGGCTCTCATCCCTCTCAATTGCCTCGCAGTACCTCCTAACGGACCTGATGTCCCACCACCTTGATCTCCCGTTGAACGAATGCGCCGAAGGGCCCAGGCCCAGGTAGGGCGTATGGTCCCAATACTTGCGGTTATGGCGTGAATAAAAGGCCTCGCCCCTTGCAAAATTGGAGATCTCATAATGGATATAGCCGTGCCCCTCAAGAAATCCCGATGTGGCAATGAAGAAAGACTCCTCGGCTTCCTCACCTATGGTCTCAATAAGCCCCTTCTCCTTTCTGTTCGCGAATGCCGTCCCCGTTTCAATGCTGAGCTGGTAACAGGAGAGATGCTCAGGCTCAAACGCAACGGCCCTTTCAAGATTATGCTTCCATGCATCAGGGGACTGCCCCGGAAGGCCATAGATGAGATCCAGACCGATATTATCAAACCCCGACTCCCTCAGGCATGATATCGAATCCTCCGCATCACGGACGCTGTGTCTCCTTCCTAGGAAAAGCAGTTCATCATCATTGAATGACTGCACACCAACGTTCACCCTGTTAAATCCCATCTCCTTCAAGGCCGCGGCCTTTTCCCTGTTTATATCGCCGGGGTTGGCCTCGATGGTGATCTCAGTGTCATTTTCAAATTGATAAACGAGAAAAATTGTCTCTATTATTTCTTTAAGCTGATCAATTCCCAGGATACTGGGTGTTCCCCCTCCCAGATAAATGCTGTCAAAGGATTCTTTAAACAATTCTTTGTAACGGGCTGCCTCTCTTTTTAGATTATCCAGCCATCTCGGGATAAGAGACGATGCTACAATAGAATAGAATCCGCAGTAAGGGCATTTGGAACGACAGAAAGGGACATGGATGTATAGACCCGGGTGATTCATAATAGTTTTTTGGCGCAGGGCTCATGGCTCAAGGCGCAGGGTAAAAGATATAAAATAGATAGCTAATGGCTAGATTAACCTATACTCCAAAATAGTCAAGGCTATTTTGGAGTAGAGGTTAATTTGGCCATAGATTAAAAATCGAGCGGGCTTTTAGCTTCTTTTAAGGTATGGCTCTTGACGGTATGGGTGTAAATCATCGTCGTCCTCATGTCAATCAGTAATTCCTTTGACAAAACCCACATAACTAAAAATATATATTTGCCATTGACATATGCTGTGATTTGATGCATAATTTTATTAAATTTTATGATATATGGAGCATACTATGAGGACAACAATTAACGTCAATGATGAGCTCCTTGATGCACTCATCAAACAGACAAAAACGCGCACAAAGACACAGGCAATTGAAACTGCTATTCGTGAATATCTTGACAAGAAGGCAATAGAGGATCTGATATCTTTAAGCGGTAAGATCAACATTAATCCCGATTGGCGTGGAGATGAAGAGGCAGAATTAAATGAATACAAAGATAATGGTTGATACCTCAATATGGATAGAATTTTTTCGAAATGAGAATTCTCAGATCAGCAACTATCTCAAAAGCCAACTCCGTTACAGGCAGGTTGTCATTAGTGGAATGATTTTGGCTGAAATTCTCCAGGGTATAAGATCAGCCCGTGAACTCCTCCTCGTGAAAAGAAGTCTTGAATCACTCCCCTTCATAGAAATAGATAAAAAGGTTTGGCAACAAGCGGGTGAAATGTCGGCATCATTGCGCAAAAAAGGTATTACCATCCCTCTTTCCGATATCATTATAGGATGCTCCGCTATCATGGAGGGTTATGAGATTTACACCCTGGATCCGCATTTTGAAAAAATACCTAATCTGAAACTCCATAAACCTGACCGCAGTCATTAGTAATTTTACGGCATAATTAATTCAGTCAAATCCAAGGCGCCTGCCGATTTTTTATCGAAAGATCCCTTATTACCTTATTTAAACGCTTAATTTTGCATTAATCCAGTAATCGAGTATTGGAGTTCCTCGCGGTTCTCTCCTCTCACACCAACGGGCATACCTGCTCGGTACCACGGCGTTTTCGATCATTTTAAACGCTTCGTACCATCATGTCTTGAGTTAAGGCTCTCTTTTTATCCGCTACCATGGATGCTTACCGCTCCTCACAAACTTCAGGTCCGGTTTCGCCTTCCCCGATTGCGATGTGGCAAACCGGCTTCAGTGGAAGCTTCATCTGATAATCGGCTGTTTGCTCCTGCTTCATCTCCCTCGAAACGTTCAATGCTGCTCCTTGAATGATCGATTCGGCCCTTTCCATTCCTGATACTATTGCCTCTGCTGACTACTGTCTGTACATCGCGTCATGTCTCCATCACGCCAGTTTATCTATGCGAAGAGGATGAGATGCGCTGGTTTTAACATTCCTGCCTTGATAATTCATGGATGACTGTTTCTTCTTATCACGTAAATTAGTTCAATTGATATTTTGAGGTGCTTCCCCTATTTCCACATTTGATTAATATGTCAATTATTTTCACCCTTTAACCTACGTGCCCAATTTCATTTACTTTCATATGGACAGCCCGTATTCCCACACGAACAGCCTGGATCCGGATCAGGGTGACTGGTTTTTGGGAAACGAGATACTAATACATGCCCCTCCAAGATCTGAACCTTTGATATCGATCGCACCTTTGTGCTGGTCCTCGAATATCTTTAGGGATAAAAGGCCCAGGCCGTTGCCGTCTTTTTTCGTAGTAAACAACGGGTTAAAAATATTTTCCTTTATTTCTTCGGATATCCCGGGGCCGTTATCATGGACCTCAAGGATTACAGTACCATTTTGCTCCTTCAGTTTTACCAATATTTCTCCGGAGTTGCCGGTAGCCTCGGCAGAATTAAGTATAAGATTCATCAGGGTCCTGCTGAAAAGAAGGGGATTCAGAGTCATTTCTAACTCATGGGGCATATCATGGTGGAGATTACAGAATTTTATTTTGTTATGGATCTTCGCAAAATTGATTGTATCTTCGATTAAAGCCGGCAAATCAACAAATTCTTTATGGTCCGGGATATATCCTTTGCCGGCCTCCATCATCTTCTGCGCAAGCTTACTGAGGTTTAGTGTTGCGGTCAAAATCTCATCTATGTATTTTTTCTCGGCGGGATTGAAATGGTCTTTATTTGCAAGTATCTCCGAATTGCCGAGGATAACAGTCAGCAGATTATTGATATCGTGGGAAACAGAAGATGCGAATATGCCTGATATGATAAACCCTTCAGATGAAATTATTGATTTGTTCTGTGCAATTATCATCTCATCCTTTTTTTTTATTTTAAGTAAAATCATGAATAGAGTGGCGAACAATGCCACCCCTGTTACCAAAGCAAAAAGCAGGCCCTTGATCAGTTCTATATGCTTCAGGTTTTCAAGGGAAGATGCTATCACGCCGGCATATACGCCTGAAAGCCAGATATATACAGAGACAATGATGATATAACCGAGACTTATAGTGACGGATAAAAATA
The DNA here is from genome assembly GCA_016929815.1 of Deltaproteobacteria bacterium. GTDB lineage: Bacteria > Desulfobacterota > DSM-4660 > Desulfatiglandales > HGW-15 > JAFGIC01. The sequence goes on along the minus strand of JAFGIC010000416.1, from coordinate 306 downwards.
AGGGGCGGATGGATGATTTATCTTCAATACCGGTCCTGAATACAGTATTTTTAAGAATGGAATTAATCGACATCACAAATCCCTGTTTAAATAAAATGCCTATCTAAAAGAGTCTTTCGAATTGAAAAAACGGAACACCAGGAATAATAAGATAAAAGAGATGTTTTGTAACAACACTTCTATCCACATCAAAGAGTTCAGCGATCCTTTTCTGGGGAAGCCAGATGTTCTCGTCCGCATAGAGCACCTCGACATTAACCATTCCATCGGGTCTTTGATATAAGGTTATCTGGTTATCGGGTATCT
>JAFGIC010000415.1 GCA_016929815.1 Deltaproteobacteria bacterium | reverse complement strand
ATTCCATATTTTTTATATATAAGCTACGATGCCTATCGTTATTAGCATATTAAACTTAACCAAAAGATGACCAAAAAATTAATGTAAAGTAATATTTCAGAGAGAATAAGAATGGGCGTGAACTGAGTCCGAAGAGAAAAAATAAAAAAAAGCAGGGTTTTATACGACGACCCTGCCTTTTAAAAATATTATCGATTTATTGTAAACTTCCCGCTGAATCCAACCATACCTATTAAAATAATTTTAATTAAAATCGCATGCACCTTTTTCAAACACGGCATCAGACCTGAGACGCCACAAAGAATGCGCTGCGTATGGTCTTTTGGATCGTACCGTTCTTGCCGGTGCAGTCACCGAGAAGAAGGACCTGGCCTGCCGAGTCTGAGAACTTCAATGCCTCATCCATCCTGGGCTTAAGACCGGCGTAGATCACAACGCTGTCGGCCTTTACCGACTTCTCACTGCCTGCGGCATCGACATATATCACCTTCCCTCCCGAAATGTTCCTGGCTGCGGCCCCCAGGACATAACTGAAGTCAGGATGGTTTTGATAGATCAGTTCCTGGTTCAGCATATTGTGGGGGCCGATTAATTCCGGCTCTATCATCTCCTTACCGCTTGTCAGTACCGTTACCTTGTATCCGTCCTTGGCCAGACATATCCCTGTCTCCGTGCCGATCCTTCCCGCGCCGATGACCACAACGTTTTTACCCAGTGCCTTCTTGTTGCTGTAGACATTTAAGATATTGAATACATTGCCGCCGTCCGAACCGGGCATCTTGGAAACAACAGGCTCAGCTCCGGTGGCAACCAGGACCGTGTCGTACCCTTTTGCCTTGATCATCGCTGGCGTTGCCGCGGTCTTTAACCGCACCTCGATCCCCGCCTTATTCACCTGACGGATAAGGTAATCCTTGAAGTCTTTGTAGGCCCATTTCCATTGGGTATAATCCGTAAACTGCAAGAGCCCGCCCAGGGATGCATCCTTCTCATACAGGGTTACCTTGTGTCCCCTTTCTGCGGCGGTTATGGCCGCCTTCATTCCGCCCGGCCCGCCGCCTATTACGGCAACCCTCTTTGACCCGGAGGGGGGACGGATCGATCTTTTTTTGGTCTCCGACAGCCCCCACGTCGGGTTTACATTACATGTGTCATACCAGGGCCCCACCGTTTTGCTGATGCCATGACAGTCATGACACATAATGCAGGGGACTATATCCTCGGCCCTGCCCTCATATGCCTTTTGGACCCATTCCGGATCGGCAAAAAAGGGCGTCGCCATGCCTACCATATCTGTTTTGCCGCTCGCTATCCATTCATCATTCAATTCCGGATAATGGAATCCGCCGGTGGGGCATACGACGATCTTGTTGCCGCTTTCCTTTATGGCCTGGGCAAATTTGAGCATATATGGTTTGTCTCTCTCCTGTGTAAAGCTGTTAGGGTGGGCCGTGGCAGTGCCCGCACACTTCATTCGGAGGATGTCTGCCGAGCCCTCAAGCCTTTTTGCTATTTCAACAACCTCATCCAATTGAGGACGGCCCGAGGCGGCAATCCGCCCTCCCATACTTAGTCCCGGCGTATAAGGCCGGAAAAATGCCGCAATTATAAGATTGGTTGCCTTCCGGACTGCCTGCATCTGCTCAATGGCCGCACGCAGCTCATCTTCGTCACCGCTCAGGTATCTGACCCCGCCCCACATCATGCCGAACACGTCATAACCCTGATCCTCAGCCTGCTTTGCATAGGTTACGACCTCTTCGATGGTAGCGGACCCCCGTGCCTCAGGAGTCAATCCCCCGGGCGTTGCTCCCTCGGGCGCTGCTCCTCCTGGCATCGCTCCTCCTGGCGCCGGTTCCCCTTGTGTTGTTCCCCCCGGGCCTCCACTGCCCCCGATCGCGCCATGGAAATAAACCAGGGAGCCCTCGCAATGAATATCTTCAATCAGCTGTTGGACATAGTTGTGAACCGGGGGGATGTCTTCCCATATCCGATCTGAAGTGTGGACCATGCCCCCTGTGGAATTGGGATCATAGGTCTTTGGATATGTCCCAAAAAGCGTTTCTACCGAGACAACCGCAGCGTTTTTGGCCATATTTGAATAATGGGATCTATAGACATCACTAGGGTAATTCTCCGGTCCCTGCAGGTAGTGCGGCGGAGAAGGGGTGTGCAATATCCTGTTTTTCAACACCACGTTTCTGATTCTCAGGGGTGATAAAAGATGAGGATATTTGTTTGTCGACGGTTCTACAACGGCATTTCCATCCTTCTCACCCGCCATTGCCGCACCCCTTTGAATATCCGGCTTAAAGAACCCGCTGAGCCTTTGAAAGGCCAGTGCCGAGGTTGAAGTCACACCGGCGGCAATTAGAAACTGCCTCCTTCCCATAAGCGATTGAATCAGTTTCATGACGCACTCCTTTTCAATTATATTGTCCGCGGTCAACCGGCCTGCCTCGGTTTAAGGCAGTTTCAAGGCGGACCATCAGATCTGGGATGCCGCCCCAAAGGCAGTGCGATTACACATCTGCACATTACCCCCCTCGCCGGTGCAGGCGCCTATTATAGAGAACCTGCCTGCCGAGCCTGAAAACTTCATGGCCTCAACCAGCCTTGGCATGAAGCCGGCAAATATCACCACACTGTCTGCCTGGACGGATTTCTCGACGCCGTTAGCATCCCTATAGAATACCTTCCCTTCAGAGATTCGGGTGACTGTGGTTTCCAGGATATAACTGAAGTTATTCATATCTTCATAGGTATCCGTAGGGATCCCCTGGTGGGGGCCTTCATACTCTATCAGTTGTTTTCCACTCGCCAGGACCGTTACCTTATGGCCCTTTTCGGCCAGATGCATCCCGGTCTGTGTGCCGATCAGGCCACCACCTGCAAATACTACATATTTACCCAGGGTCTTTTCTTTATCATACACGTTAGCGACATTATATACATTGCTGCCAACCGCACCGGGTATATCCGGAATAACAGGCTCGGCGCCGACGGCGAAGAGAACTGCGTCATACCTCATTGCCTTTATCATTTCAGGAGTGGCCTCAGTATTTAATAACACCTCTACGCCTTTTTTATCCACCTGACGAATAAGATAATCTTTGTATTCTTTGAGGGGCCACTGAAACGAGTAAAAATCCGAGTGCCTGAGCAGCCCGCCCGGGGAGCCGCTCTTCTCATACAGGGTTACCTTGTGCCCCCTTTCTGCAGCTACAAGTGCCGCCCTCATGCCGGCAGGACCACCGCCTATGACTGCAACCTTCATTGACTCAGTAGGGGCGTCGATCATCCGGTTAATTTTATGCGCTAGGCCGAACTTAGGGTTAACGGAACACACATCAAGATTGGGTGCGTTGCTGTTTCCATGGCATTTGTTACAGCGTATACAGGGCACAACATCCTCCCCCCTGCCCTCATAGGCCTTTTTGCCGAATTCAGGATCGCATATGAAGGCCCTTGCCATTCCCACCATATCGGTTTTTCCCTCTGCGATCCATTCTTCGAGGAGATCCAGATATTGGAATCCTCCGACCGGCATGGTGACGATCTTTGCGCCGCTTTTCTTTACGGTTTCGGCATAATGGAGTGTCAGGGGTTTTTCCTTCTCCGAATTGTAACCCATCGGATGGGAAGACACGCCGTCCCAACCCCGAAACTGAAGGATATCCACTGAGCCCTCCCACAGTTTCGCATACTTAACAACATCCTCTATGGAATAGCCTCCAGGCTCCTCTTCGCCGCTGATCTGACAATCTATCAGAAAATCCTGACCGCATGCCTTTTTGATAGCCTGACAAAGTTCAATGGTCAAACGCGCGCGGTTCTCAATGCTCCCGCCATATTGGTCCGTTCTCTTGTTCATGGCAGGCGACAGAGAATTTGCGAAGATGGAGGAACGGTATGACATATAGATACACGCCATGTCAAAACCGAGATCCTTATAACTCTTTGCCGACGCAGCGAAGTCCTCTATCATCGTCTTTATCATATCAACCGGCATTTCCTTGCCTTCGGAAATTCTATACCTTTCCGAGGGCGCTGACGGATCTCGTGTTATATCGCTGATGTTGTATCCTCTAGGTTCAGCGCTCTGGGTGAGGGCCACATTGGCCTTGGCGCCATAAAGATGGATGGCGTCCGCTATCTGCGCCACATAATTCTGAATGCCTCTTTCCTCGATGTTAACCCTGGACACAGTAACAACAGCGGCGCCGTTTTTGGCAACATTCGCATAATGGGATATCGTCGCGTCGGCGGGGTAAGTCTCCGGCCCCTGCAGAAAATGCGGAAGGGCCTTGGTGGACAACATCCTGTTCCTCAGGACCACGTTTCCGATCTTAAGAGGTGACAAAAGATGACTGTACCTGTTAGTTGCCGCCTTCACACCTGCTGTGCCGGTCCTTTCAGATGCATTTGCAAAACCATCTTGTAAAACGGGGTTGGCAACACCTACAAGTTTTTTTAAGGCAAGCGCCGACGCTGAAGCCGCACCGGCAGAAATCAGAAACTGTCGCCTTCCCATAGACGATCTGGTCGTTTTCATAACATCCTCCTTTCTGTTAATGTTTATTCAATGGCGCCTGGACAGGCCTTAAATTCTTTATCCACAATAAAATTCTCAAATCCGGTTTTAAAAACAGCCAACTACCGTATAATCAAGCGGATAAATGCCTGAGAAAAAATTTATGGCGATATAAATTTATAATAATAAACTTAACCAAATGATGACCAAAAGATTAATACAAAGTAATATTTCAGAGAGAAAGAGGCCGGCCCTGAATTACCTTTGCGGAATTGTGATGGTGAATGTACTTCCTTCATTCAGTTTACTTGAAACGGAGATACTCCCGTTATGTGCTTTTATGATAGCCATGGCCCAGCAAAGACCTAAGCCGTTTCCTATATTTGACCTGCTGGAGTCGCATCGATAAAAACGCTCAAAAATATATGGCAGATCTTGCGGGGAAATACCTAACCCATTATCCGTGATGGAAATACCGACATTCTTTTCATCTCTAATTATAGAGATAGAAATCGTGCCCTCAGTTTGTGAATATTTTATTGCATTATCAAGCAGATTGGCTACAACCCTTTGTAATTTTTTATTATCTGCGTAAACATTTACGTCCTCCCGCAAGTCCATGACCATCTTTATACCTTTATCGTCAATAATAGGCTTAAAGAGCTCACATGATTTTTTCAGCAATATTGAGCAATTGATTTCTGATTTATTCAGTTTTGAGATGCCTGCCTCAGCTTCTGAAATATCCAGCATCATTTTAATCGTATCAAGCAACTGGTCGCATTCTTCAATTACACTGCCGATCATTAACTCGTAATCGGAGTTGCATTTGGCGGTTATCATGGTTGTTTCGGCAATGCCTCGAATTCTCGTGATTGGACTCCTGAGATCATGGGCGATATTATCTGTCATTTCTCTCATGCCATGGATCAGTGATTGTATTCGTTCCAACATATTATTAAAGGTCATTGCGAGACGATCTATCTCTTCGCCTTTCCCTAATATAGGCACCCTGCTGTTATAGTCTCCATTGGATATCTGAATCGCTGTTTGCGTTACTTTT
>JAFGIC010000414.1 GCA_016929815.1 Deltaproteobacteria bacterium | reverse complement strand
TCTGCCAGCCCTGCAAACTCCATTTTTTGTGGCTCCGGGATGTCCTTTGCAGACATATCAACCATTCCGGCACCTTCTTTTCCTGCCTCCCGCTGGGTTGCAAGACGGACCTGGGAAGCGACAGTAGTCAGGTTAGTGCTGGAGGAGATAAGGGCAAGGGTAGTGGCCTCGATCATCATCTGTTGCCACCATGGACCTGTAAACTGCATGGACGGCTCCTGCGGGAATATCAGCTCTCCTTCAGGTATCGCACTGATATCAAGTATCAGCTTTTTTTTCGAGAGCCAGTACAAAAATTCATCAGGGAAGAGCCGCAGGCGCCTGCCTTCTGCGTCAACAATATATTGTCCGGCGAGATGCCTCAGGTCGCGGTCCCTCCACTGCCAGCCGGCGTACCACTCTGCCACCAGGCCCAGGCCTGCATTGACAAGATATGGCACCTTGACCGGCCTGATCTCACCTGTTGTTATGTCCCTGTATGTATCCCCGTTGTTCAGGTAGCTGCGGCAGAAGACATTTGATGTGGTCACTGTCTCATCCACAAAACCCAGCTTCCATGCCGCATAGGTCATTGTAAGGGCATATCGATCACAGGCTACGGGTCCTATATCCTTTATATAGGACTGATATCCCCCTGGAGCCGAAATAGAACCATACTGTGGAACATGATGTTTTCTCATAAAAATCCTCCTGCCTGGGCCGGTATCATAACGATTTAATATGAATTTTTTCCTGATCCCTCTCCTTGACGGATTGTCTTGTAATTTATATAACTTAATAATATTATTACAACAATATGTTTTTATCCGCTGATGACCTTTTATATCATTCATGAAGGATTTTTATGAATTAACCTGTCCGTTTCCTTTAACGCCATATCTGTTGGAGGATCGGCCTTTACCCAGAGGATATTATGCGCTGGCAAGGTAGAAGACAAAGCTCCAATGTTGAAGACCGCCGGGGACTCACCGCTAAAAAGGGCATTGTTGGAGGCGGCCTGGGGACAATCATCATTGTTCTCGCTATCTATTTCCTTGGCGGAGACCCCTCTCAGGTCCTGAACACCCTGCAGGTTGACACATCCCGGACATCTTCAACCTACGTAGGCACGGAAGCGGAGAATGAGCTTGCGCAGTTCGTCTCCGTGGTACTCGCGGAGACAGAGGACGTATGGAAGGAGATCTTCAATCAGCAGGGATTGACCTATGAATACCCGAAACTTATTATCTTTTCCGATTCTGTGCAGTCTGCGTGCGGATACGCAGCTTCTGCCACAGGCCCATTTTATTGCCCAGGAGATTATAGTGTGTATATTGACCTTAGTTTTTTTAATGAACTCCAGGAGCGTTTCCAGGCGCCGGGCGATTTTGCAATGGCCTATGTGATCGCCCACGAGATCGGGCATCACGTTCAAACACTTCTAGGAATAATGGAACAGATGAATGCCTTAAGGTCACAGCTAAGCGAAACGGACTATAATAAGTACCTTATCCGCCTTGAGCTTCAGGCGGATTATTTTGCCGGGGTCTGGGCACATTACGCAGAAAGGGCAAACATACTTGAAGAGGGAGATATTGAAGAGGCCCTGAAAGCTGCCAGCGCGGTGGGTGATGACCGCATTCAGAGATCTTCTCAGGGATATGTGGTCCCGGACAGCTTTACTCACGGAACTTCTGAACAGAGGTCGCGATGGTTTCACAAGGGGTTCAGGTCAGGAACACTGGAAGACGGAGACACCTTCGGCGCAGAGATTTTATAGGAGCTTTAATTTATGGTTAAAAAATTCAAAAGAGTTTTGATCGCAAACAGGGGCGAGATAGCCATACGAATTATAAGGGCCTGTCATGAGCTGGGCATAAGGACTGTGGCGATATATTCCGAGGAAGACAAGATGTCCCTATTCAGGACAAAGGCGGATGAATCCTATATTATAGGCTTGAAAAAAGGCCCTGTTGAGGCATATCTGGATATGGACGAGATAATCAGCCTTTCACTCAAGAAGGGGGTGGACGCAATACACCCCGGATATGGGTTTCTCTCGGAAAACCCCGAATTTTCGCGCAAGTGCAAAGATGCAGGAATCGAATTTATCGGACCGACTGCCGAGATGATGAAAAAAGTAGGTGACAAGATAAGCTCCAAGATTGTTGCAAAAAACACAGGAGTGCCCGTTGTCCCGGGGATGGACAGGCCTGTCTCCTCTGCTGAAGAGGCGAGCGAGTTCGCTGAGAACTTCGGCTACCCCGTCATGCTCAAGGCATCCGCAGGGGGCGGCGGGAGGGGCATGAGGATTGTAAAAGGAAGGGATGAGATAACAGCCGCCTTCACGAGCGCCAGAAACGAGGCAAAAAAGGCCTTCGGTATCGATGACATCTTTATAGAAAAATACGTGGAGGGGCCTAAGCATATTGAGGTACAAATCCTCGGGGACAATTACGGCAATATAGTGCACCTCTATGAAAGGGACTGCTCCATACAAAGGAGACACCAGAAGCTGATAGAGTTCACCCCAGCCACTTCACTATCCGACAGGAAAAGGGAGGCCATATGCGCAGACGCCTTGAAAATAGCAAGGGCCGTTAATTACCTTAGCGCCGGGACAGTGGAGTTTCTTGTGGACATTGAGGGAAATCATTATTTTATCGAAATGAACCCGAGAATACAGGTTGAGCACACTGTAACTGAGATGACTACAGGCATCGACCTTGTCCAGACGCAAATACTTATTGCGGAAGGCTGGGAGCTGAATTCAAAAACCATAGGCATACATTCACAGGAAGACATAAGGCCAAGGGGATACGCCATACAATGCAGGATTACTACAGAGGACCCTGCCAACAACTTTGCTCCTGACACGGGCAGGATAGATGTTTACAGGTCAGGATCCGGATTCGGGATCAGGCTTGATGCAGGCAACGCCTATACAGGCGCCTTGATAAGCCCCTACTATGACAGCCTGCTGGTAAAGATTTCCTCCCACTCAAGGATATTTGAGGACGCCGTTAAAAAGGCCATCCGGGCCATCAAGGAGATAACCGTCTCAGGTGTAAAGACAAACGTTGACTTTCTTATAAATGTCCTAAACCATGAACAGTTCATGAACGGGAGATGTGATACAAACTTTGTGGCCAACAATCCCCAGCTCTTTGACATAGCGCCAAAAACAGATGAAGAGCAGAGGGTGCTCAATTTTATCGGCAATAAGATAATCAATGAGACCAAAGGCCATAAGATAGAATACGACGTGCCAGTGGTGCCCATGACCCCTGATGTTGAGAACCTGATAGGAACAAAACAAATCCTTGATAAGGAAGGTCCTGATGGTGTTGTAAGGTGGATAAAAAAACAGAAAAAACTCCTTTTGACCGATACAACCATGAGGGATGCACAGCAATCATTGATAGCGACAAGGATGAGAAGCATCGATATGTACAGGATTGCACAGGCAACCTCAGTGTACGGGAAAGACCTTTTCTCGCTTGAGATGTGGGGAGGCGCCACCTTTGATACGGCCTACAGGTTTCTGAGGGAGTCCCCATGGGAGAGGCTTGAGGAGCTTCGAAAAAGGATCCCCAATATCCTGTTCCAGATGCTTATAAGGGGGGCAAATGCTGTTGGCTATAAAAATTATCCCGACAATGTGGTAAGGGAATTTATCAGGGAGTCCGCTGCATCCGGCATAGATGTTTTCAGGATATTCGATTCCCTTAACTGGCTTAAGGGTGTTGAGGTTGCCCTGGATGAGGCATTGAGGAGCAATAAGCTCGCTGAGGTCTGCATATGTTACACGGGCAATATACTTGACGACCAAAGGGACAAATATACAATCCGATACTATGTTGACAAGGCAAGGCAGATTGAGGCCATGGGTGCACACGTACTGGCCATAAAGGACATGTCTGCCCTTTTAAAGCCCTACGCGGCTGTAAGGCTTATTAACGCACTGAAGGAACAGATATCCATTCCAATACATCTGCACACCCATGACACTACGGGCAACGGCGTCGCCTCTGTCCTGATGGCCGCAAACGCCGGGGTGGATATTGTTGACACAGCATTTAACAGCATGTCGGGTCTCACAAGCCAGCCTGCCCTGAATTCCATAGTGGCGGCGCTGGAAAACACGGAAAGGGACACAGGGATCGACCTTAGCGGTCTGCAGAAGATCTCGGATTACTGGAATTCAGTAAGACCTGTCTATGGCCAGTTTGAATCTGATCTGAAGTCCGGAAGCGCGGAGATTTATCAGTATGAAATCCCCGGGGGCCAGTATTCAAACCTTAAGCCACAGGTGGAGAGCTTCGGGCTTGGGCACAGATTCAATGACGTGAAGGAGATGTATAAAAAGGTGAATGACATGGTCGGGGATATAGTAAAGGTCACGCCCTCCTCAAAGATGGTGGGGGATCTTGCTATCTTCATGATAAAGAACGACCTGACGCCTGAAAATATCTATGAAAAGGCAGCGAATATGTCCTTCCCAGATTCCGTGGTTTCATACTTCAAGGGCATGATGGGCCAGCCTGAATGGGGGTTTCCGGAAAGGCTCCAGCGGCTTGTCCTGAAGGACATTAAACCCATAAAAAACAGACCTGGCGAACTTCTGCCTCCTGAGGATTTTGACAGGATAGAAAAACACCTGAAGGAAAAATTCAGATATAATCCATCGAGAAAGGACATCATAAGCCATGCACTCTATCCGGATGTGATTGAAGATTACATGAAGTTTTTGATGGAATACGGGGATTTCAGCAGGATGGGCAGCGATGTCTTCTTTCACGGACTTGCGGAGGGTGAGACGTGTGAGATCGAGGTCGCTGAAGGCAGGGTCATTATTGTCCGCCTTGTAAAGATAGGAAACCTTGACTCTGAAGGCAACAGGACCCTTGAGTTCGAGGTGAACGGAAACAGGCGTGAGATAAGGATAAAGGACAAGACGGAGAGGATGCCGGCCGTTAATGGAGCTGAGGCGATTACAAAGATGGCCGATCCGACCAATAAAAATGAGATAGGGGCGAGCATCCCGGGAAATATTGTGAAGGTGCTTGTAAAGGAAGGCGACATGGTGAAAAAGGGCCAGAGCCTTGTCGTGATAGAGGCCATGAAGATGGAGACCGTAATTCTTGCGCCTGCAGACGGGGCTATTGAATCGGTCTATGCAAAGGAAGGCCAGAGGGTTAAATCAGGTGAACTCCTGGCAAGGATGAAATAGGGGCAAATGGAATAATCCATCTATTATCAGTTACCTTGTCCACGCCAAGGACATGTCTCTGACAGAAAAGCTCATAAAGCCTACGGATCTCCCAGGCGGGGACTTCTTCTCAAAGGGTGCCCATGTCCTGCCCCTGGATAAAATAACCGGTCGCTTTGAAAACAGATTTGATGAATTTTTTAATGCAGGTAAGGATCTTGGAGGCTACAAGGCAGAATACGGGGACGTTTCATTGATGCTTTTACCTTTTCCGAGGGTACCCGTCTTTATCATACTCTGGGCAGGTGGATATTCCGGGTCACTTTTTCCAGCGAGTCCGGGGCTTCGTTCCAATGGTTCCAGTTTAACGTGCCAATAATTCCGGGCCGGTTC
>JAFGIC010000413.1 GCA_016929815.1 Deltaproteobacteria bacterium | reverse complement strand
ACGTTGATGAAATCTTTGAACTTGCCCTGACATGGGTCAAGGAGAATAATATGGCCAAAAAGGATGACAGGCTGGTCGTCACGGCGGGGGTTCCGGTCGGCGTACCGGGCACGACCAATCTCTTGAAGGTTTTGAATATCGATTAGCCATATCAGCATCCCTTTTGGGGTGCTCTTTCTATAACATTTTATTTAAGGCAATTTGCATCAGGTTTTAATCTTGACAGAAATTCACATCTCCCCTATATTCCCTCGGGTTTTCAGTTTATTAATAACCTTTAACCGAACGAAAATAATCAAGGAAAAGACAATATGACAATTTACAACGCCAGTGATTTAAGAAAAGGCCTGAAGATACAGATCGACGGCCAGCCCTATGTGGTCACCGATTTTTCTTTTACCAAGCCGGGAAAGGGTCAGGCCCTTTACAGGTGCCGGATAAAGAACATGCTCACCAACAGCACTGTGGACAAGACCTACCGGTCTGTTGATACCTTTGAGTCGGCAAATCTCATGGAACGCAAGATGCAGTTTCTCTACAACCAGGGAGATGAGTACTGCTTTATGGACCAGAATAATTACGAACAGGTTACCCTTACAGAGGATCAGGTAGGCGATGCGAAGAACTACCTGATAGACAACCTGGAGGTCTCGATCCTGTTTTTTGACGTCACGCCCCTGGGCATTACACTTCCGAATTTTGTGGACCTCAAGGTGGCCAAGGCCGATCCCTGGGTCAAGGGCGACTCAGCCGCCGGAGACAGCAAGCCGGTAACCCTTGAGACGGGATATAAGCTTCGCGTTCCCCCATTTATTGAAGAAGGGACCAAAATAACCGTTGATACACGCACAGGGGAATATTTGACCCGGGTAAAATAAAGGCAGCCATGATCGGTTATGCATATATTTTTAAACGTTTAAAAACAATTTGAACCTAAGGCAGGGACACTATTTTTCCTGTAAAAAAATCAAATCTTTGGTCACGCGCCGGGATCATTCAATCCATCAGACGGTTTTTTATCAATCAGGGATTCCTGGAGGTCGAAACTCCTATCCTGATCCCCCAGCCCATACCTGAGGCCCACATCGATCTCTTGAGCACCTCGCGCGGATTCCTGCACCCGTCTCCTGAGGCCTGTATGAAAAGACTCCTGTCCACCGGTTTCCCCAGGATCTTTCAGATATGCAAATGCTTCAGGGACGGTGAGAGGGGACACCTCCACCTGCCTGAGTTTACCCTGCTGGAATGGTACCGCGCCGATGCGGACTATAATGCACTTATGGCCGACTGCGAGGCCATGATAGGTTTTGTGTCTGATGATCTGGGATTGGGTAAGACAATCCAATACCGTGGACAGAAAATTGACCTCCAGCCTCCCTGGAACCGTATTGCCGTTGAGGAGGCCTTTGCCGCCCATTCCCCTGTCTCACTGAGAGAGGCCCTTGATACCGATCGCCTTGAAGAGATGATGGTAATAAATATTGAACCGAACCTCGATATGTCCAGGCCTGTATTTCTCTATGACTATCCCTCACAATTTGCATCCCTCTCCAGGGTGAAGCAAGACCGGCCTGACCTTGCGGAAAGGTTTGAACTCTATATAGGCGGACTTGAGCTTGCCAACGCCTTTTCCGAGCTGACCAATCCCGATGAACAGGAAACAAGGTTCAACAAAGAGAATGGCGTCAGGGAAAAACGCGGTAAAAAACCATATCCTGTTCCAATGAAATTCCTGGATGCCCTGCATACAATGCCCCCCTCCGCCGGGATCGCCTTTGGTGTGGACAGACTTGTCATGCTGCTCACAGGCGCTGAAAAGATAGATGACGTAGTAGCATACACGCCGGAGGAGTTGTAGTATAAAAAAGACTAGAACCTGGATCTGGTTATAAAGGACCAAGGCAAAAACCTGATATTGACAAGCAGGTACTCTGGTGCTTGGCGCAGCTATTTGTGAAGGCCTTGATGATGAAACGGTAAAGATCCTCAGCCTTACTGAGAACCAGGCAGTTCGCATTGGTTAGGCCTTAGGCAGAGCAGAGTAGAATTTTATTCTGCAACTAATAATCTTTATATTGGGGATTATAGGCTTTTGAAACGGCCATCCCCTCTATTTCAATGAGCCATCCCTGCCTGCATATATCCGCCTGAAGCAATACAAAGGGGATGTGATCAGCTAGGTTTGCTTTGAGATAGCTGTTTACAAGATCCCCGTCATCAGAATTTTTAATATAAACAATCAGGTATTTCAGCTCATCTATTGATCTTGAGGCCCCTTCAAGAAGCGCACGGATATTCTCAAGTGTCCGTTCCGTCTGCCTCAGAATATCGTCCTTGTGCATGACATCGCCGTTAGCTCCTATGCTCGCAGTACCCGAGATGTAAAGGTGTTCCCTGTCTCCGTATCTGACCCTGATGCCCCTTTCAAAGGTGACCCCGTAGTTCATTGCATGAGGCATATGTAGCGCCGCCTCCATCCTTTGGACCTGCCCGTCTTCCATGCCGCCTATGATTATCGCGTCCATAAGGAGTAGGTCGTCTGGATATTTGTTTCTTCCGCCTATGCCTGTGCTTGCCGGAAATCTGTCCTTTTCAGACAGCCCCCATCCAACAAAGACCTCCCTCCGGGTCTCCGCCATATCGTTATAATACTTATTGATATCCCTGATGTAGATCCATGTCCTTATGATATTCTTATGAGGAATATTTCTGCTCTTACAGAATAATGACACGGTGTTGAGCAGATTTCTGATCTGGTCTTGGGCAGATAATGGGCCTCCAGATGTCAATCCTTTCAGATAATGGTGTTCATATGAATTGGTCGAGATGGATGTCGCTGCGCCGGGGCCGTCGGCCACGGATATGAGTTCCTTTTCTAGACTGACCTCCGGAACAACGTGATATGCAAGGATAGCAACCTTGGAAGACATGGGAGGGATCTGAAGGATTAAGACTCCTGCCCTGCTTTCATGAAGTTCTCTGTAAAAGGAGGAGTTAAGGACCGCGTCCTCCTGTCCGGCGGCGTCAGAGAGATAGATGTTCATGTATACGCAGGAATTAATGTCCAGCTTCAGTGCATCAAGGCTGTCCCTGTATTCCACGGACACGGCTAGGAACTGGTCCGGAAAGGACAAGTCATTATCAGGGACGGCAATAATAAAATATTCCCTTGTCCCTTTTTCAGGAAGAAAAAATGATACGGATGTGGACATGAATAAACCCTTCAAAGAATTTTTGGATTACTTATTTAAACTAAGCCTCTGAATGT
>JAFGIC010000412.1 GCA_016929815.1 Deltaproteobacteria bacterium | reverse complement strand
TTATACAACAGGTTCCCCAGATGGTTCTTCAATTTTTTTATCATCCGTGCAAAATTCAGGTATTAACTATTCTTTTTTTATTTGCGCTGATCGGCTTTTTGATTATCTCAGCAAGAAACATTCAAGCAGGGTCAATTCATGAATTGTGCGGATAAGTCTCAAGCATCAAAGGATCGCAAATCACCGACCGGCAAGCAGCTGCGGGAATAGGCACCCTGGAAATAAAGATAAAATATTTAAAAGATAATTTGTCGGGAAGATACGGATTTCAGATGAGGCCCCGGATGATATCAATTTCGTTGAGGAATCCGGTCATACTGTTCGATCCTAAAGTCAATATGACCTTCAGTAAATCTATTGATCTCTGTAACCCAGATCTAAGGATATCTTCATAGCGCACTGCTTAACATGGGGCGACAGATCCAAAAGACGCTTTTTTGACAGCCTGACAGTGGGCCCCAGAACGCCGACGCAGCCGATCAACCTTTCTTCCTCATCCCTTATGCCCGCAGCTATCGCCATTACACCGGGGTGCCACTCCTCTTCATCATAGGCTACCCCGTCCCTTGCAACAATGATTAAATGCGCTTTCAATTTCTTCAAATCCGTGACGGTATTAGGGGTATATTTCTCAATATCTGTCTCTGAAAAATACTTCTCCAGCTCACTTTCCGTCTTTTCGGCAAGAAGGAGCTTGCCGATTGCGGTGCAATAGTGCGGCGCTGATTTTTCAGGTTCGGGGATTATGCGCAAGGGATATTCCGAATGGACCTCTTCAATAAATATGATCCTCTCGCCATCATAGCTGTGCAGCACTGCCGATTCCTTCACTATTTTATTTAGAGCGATCAGATGGGGCCTGGCAATATTCGATATCTTGCTTTTTTTCTTTATTGCCGCGCTGAAGTTTAAAAATTTTGCACCCAGGGTATATTTGCCCCTGACCTCCTGCTGCGTCAGATATCCTCTTTTAACCAGAACCGACACCATTCGATTTACGGTGGCTTTATGCAACCCCGTCAATTTGGCAAGTTCGGTCAAACGTATCTCACTTGACTCGGTTGTTATGAATACCTCAAGGATATCCAGAACTTTATTGAGTGATTTCATAGCGTATTTCCTGAAAGCATATATAGGTCCGAAGGACTGATTTTGATTGGCTGCGAATATCAGCTCGCGGACGCCTTGTTAAATAGAATCGGTCCTGAGAACATCGGCACTGGCGAAAAAGATCCCGGCCACTTATTTATCGCACCCTGTAAAATATACTCCAACTCAATCCTGTAAAAGTCAAGTAATTTACCGATTCTTACTGCCCCGGAAGAGCGCATTGAGTCCTGTGCGTTCCACCCCTTTTTATGATCATGATGTAAATAAATGTAGTCACCGAGATAAGCGCATAGAGCCGTGTTATTATAATAAAAAATCCTCGATAGTTGCCGGCGCCCGCAATATCAAAAAATACCGGCATTAAAAGAGGCGCCACAAAGGCGCCCAAGTTCATGCATGCATTGAGCAGCCCGAATGCATAGGAATGATGGGATCTCGGCACAAGCTCGGAAACCGCTATGGAATATCCCGGCATTGATAAACCTATGGATATGCCCGACAGGGATGTAGCCGCATAGATCCATAGGATGTCCTGTGCATTCGCAATAAGAATGGCCACTATAATATTCAGAGAAATGGCAAGGGTCAAGGCATGAAGTCTGATCAGTTTAAAGGCCCTGCCGAATAGAAGAGCGGCAGGAAAAGAAAAGAAGGACGACAAGGAGACGGCCTTCCCGATGCTCATGGCATCTCCCAGCCCCGCATCAGAGATAAATAGTGCAATATTTATCATCATATTCATGGCAAGGGCAAAGGATGAAAATCCTATCAGTGCAACTACAAATACGCCCGGCGTCAAGACACCCTTTTTATCCGGGTTCTCAGCGGAATTCTTTATGACAGGCCTTTTATCGGGCAGGATCTTCAGTACGATGACAATGACAAAAATGAAGATCAAAGACACCAGAAAATTAAGTCGCCAGTTTATCATGGCTAAATAGCCGGCTGCGAGGCTTATTACCACCCCCCCGAAACTGGAGACAGCCTGGGAATAGCCCATCATGGATGCCTTATCATGACCTTCATAGAATTCGGTAATAAGTCCCATTATAAGAGGGACGACAAACCCGGCGCCGATGCCGAGGACGAACCTGCATGCCAGTATCCAGTAGATATTGGAGATAATTGCAGCCCCTGCGCCTCCCAGCACGTAAAAAATCAAACCGGTTATCACAAGCTTTTTTTTGCTTACCGCGACGGATAATCTGCCGCACACCACCGCAAATATGATCGATGCAAGCGCAGGTAGAGAAAGTATATATCCCACCAGGACATTACCGATATTCAATGCATTTGAGATCTCAGCAAGGGCAGGCTGAATGCTGTTTCCCGTCTCAATGGGAACCAAGGCCAGAAGCAGAATAGCGAATTTTAAAATAACATCACTTCTCATGGAATAACCCGTCAGGACGGCCTTCAATCTGAAAACACATTCTTTTAACGCGCCCGGCTCTTTAATTCCGACTCAAACATGCGATTATCAACATCTTTACCTGCGGTTGGTCACGATTTTGCAGCTTCATGCGATTCATCGGTTTTTACATGATATTAATTATATTATTTGTATATTTTTTGTTATTACAATATTTTTACAATCAGGGCAATATCGAATTGCGGATGCATAAAAGAAACCTGGCGGTGCGGGCAAGGTATTATAGAAACGCACAAAAAATGGACCTCCTGAAATTTTCAGGAGGTCCATTTTTTGTTATCGATAACAGGATTGATTCTTTATTGAATCAGATTACAGTTCCAGCCATGAATCCGAATATACCGAGTGGCCCAGTATTACCTTGGCGGTCTTGTAATAATCCAGCAGTTCCTTGGTAAGTGATCCCTTGTCTAAATCATTTCCATCCATTACCTTGTGAATCACCTCCACTATGTCCGGCCTCTTGCCCCTGGCTATTGCAATAAGATCGTCATCGTAGGCGTCGGCTATGCATGAATACATTCCCTTCCTCTCAAGCATTACCATGAAGGTCCTGTTTAATATGGGCCTCAGATGTGAGGGAGGTCCGTTGGATACATTGGATAGTCCGCATGTGGATTTGACGCCGGGAAACATGTCCTGCAACATCTCCTGAAAGGCCAGCAGGCTCATGGACTGCTGCTGCTGGATATTCACGGGCGTAACAATCCCATCCACAAATATGTCTTCATTGGGAACCCCCGCCTCGTTGGCCGCGTATATCAACTCCGCGGCAAGGGCGCCTCTTTCATGCTCGTCTCTGGGGAGCCCTTCCGGACCCCACATAAGGGCAATCATGCATGCATTGTACTTGACTGCCAGCGGTATCATGGCGTTATATCTCTCCTGCCTTGCCATGATGGAGTTGATTATCGCCTTTCCCTTGTGCACTGAAAGACCCGCCTCCAGGGCCTCGATGTTTGACGTATCAAGACAGAGGGGAATTGAATCGCCTATGGCATCCTGGACCGTCTTTACAACAAACTGCATCAACTCGGGGCCATTCTTTCTTGCGGGACCAAGGTTGATATCAATCCAGTCCATACCTCTCTCTTTCTGCCTCTTGGCCTCCTCCGCTATCGGACCTGGGTCCATCTCCTTGAAGGCCTTTCCGATCACCCGGCTTATTACATTCAGATTTTCTCCTATGAGTAACATGGGTATATTCCTTTCACTAAAATTTATTTCCAGTTATCCTTGAGAAATTTCGGCAACAGGGATGCATCCCTTGGGCCTACAACTACTTCCCAATCCTTAAGCTCCTCCTCCATCTCTCCACTTATGGCGGCTGCATATCCGGGGATTATCACCTTCCTGTGCTTTACCTTCTCGGCAATGCCGGACTTCTTTACAAAGGACCCCACCATATCGCCGGAAAACTTGCCCGCAGCCCATGCGGTCATAACGGAAAGTCCTTCCGTGTCCATGATAAGCAGCCAGCTCGGTACCCTGCTTCCTTCTATCTCGCCGCTTACAATAAAATATGTAAGTGAGAAATTGGTGGTTACAAGGACCGGCGAATTCTCATTAGGTGCACCTATCTCGTAGATGCCCTGAGTGACAGTCATCGGTCTCTGCGGGTCTGTAAAGATATTCAGCCTTTCCACAAGGAGCGGGAAAAGACTCTCACCCTTGAAGTCTGAGAGCACCACAATCCCTGTGTATTTTGCTATACACATAGCGGCAATAAGCGTCTCCATGTCCAGGTTTCCCGCCATTTCACATGGGAAGGCTATGGTCGGGAAGCCCAGAGACCTGTTGCCGGCCTTTAAGGCCGCCCTTCTGATCGCCACCTGGTCCTCAAACAGCTTTTTCATATCCCTTGCGCCTGAATCCAGCACAAGGTCCTTGACCCCCATGCCCGTCAGCTTTTCCGTCAGAGCAATGAGGTCATCGATTTTATCGGCCTTTACTGCAAGGGGCAGGTCTTTTTCCTTGGCAAGGGCGCCCATCGCATCAGCGTTGTTCTTATCGGCTGCATAGAGCAGCGGCCTTTTAAAGACGCTTGCCTCTATTCCTGCCTTCATTACGTCAACATTGTTTGTCATAAGGATCAGTACGAACTCGCTCTCCCTGGCAATCTTTTCCGCTGCGGCGGCAAATGCCTTTGCGTCACCGTTAACATCCTTCAGCGCTGCCGATTCCGGGCGCAGGTTCAGCCCCACCCTCTCGTATTGAAGCGCGTTCCATTCCTTAAGCTTCCTGTCAAGTTCATCCGCCTTTATATCGGACTTGATAACAGCAGCAAGTCCCGTTGGGTTGTAGAAGGTCTTTTCATGTCTGTACATGACCGTCTCGCCGCCTGTCTTGAAGGCCCTCACACCGGCCCCTATTTTCATAGGCCTTATGGGAGGCGCCGAGGCCTCAGCCAGCAGTGCCTTTGCCTCTTCCGAGACATAGGGGCATGACGACAACTCAGCCTTGCCGGCGGCTAGGTTCATGGCAAAGGCAAGACATGTCGGAACTCCACACTCGCCGCAGTTGGTCTTTGGCAGCAGTTTAAATATCTGTATTCCAGTTAATGCCATAATAATCTCCTTATATTCTAACCTACAATCGATTCCATTGTCAGGGCAGGATGATTCTTTTCCTTGAGAAAAGGCATGATCTCATCCTCAGTGATCCCTATGGTCTCGTCCGCAATCCTGTCTATAAGATCCGGCATGTTAAAGTCTCCTCCCCTCTGAATCATTCGCTCCCTTATTTCCTCTTTCAGAGATTTGGGCATCCACACCATGCGAAGGAGTCCTCCGTCGCCTACAATAAATTTACGCTGGGTAATATTAAACTTCGAATGTCCTACGAAACCCGGTGTTGATTGACCTCCTCCGATAACACCCGCCAGGGTCGTAAACTTCATGCCGCAGGGAGTCTGTCCGGTATAATCGCGATGAACGGTCATTACCCCATTCAGGGCCGGCAATACAGCCGCTATGCATTCACAGCAACCGCAGGTGGTCATGGGGTCATGAACCAGGCTATAGAAATTATAATGGTCTATCACCTGTCTGGATGCCTTGTAAATAAAATCATTTACACCCTTCCATTGACCCAGTTTTGGGTCAATGCATTCACCCTTCAGAACCGGCTGATTGGGACCTGTGGGATTTATCTCGTTTGATGCCTTGCAGTCCATCCAGTTATAAGCTCCGCATAAACCTGTCCTTTCCGGGCTTACCACGCAAACGTGGCTGGGAGCAAAGGACTGGCAGAGTGTGCATGAATAAAAGATATCGACGCTTTCGTCGGTCATCTTTTCAACTCGTTCGTCCCTTAGTTTATATTCCGCACGGGCCTTTTCCGTCAGCTTGTCCACATCGGATTTTTCAGTAAAGATTGTCACCTGAATCTTGTCCAGTATGTTGGCAAAGTCCTGATGAAGCTTGGCATGGAGTATCACACCAATATCTTTCAGTGTAAATCCTTTCTGGACGGCCGCTTCGCCAACCCTTACCCAGGTAATATCCCTTTGCCCTATGTGCATGATCCCCTGTGCGTAGTTGATAAGGTGATGCATCTGCCTCTCAAGGATGGGCTCAAAGTCAGTCTGCATCTTTCTGCCCGCAACCTGCACGTAGATGCCCAGAGGAAGGCGAGCGCCCTTTTGTATATCCTTTATGTCGGGCCCTTTGACTATCACCTTTCCATCCTCTATCGAATTCATATCCGCCATCTTACAGAGTTCCGTAGCCTGGGTCCTGCCGCCTCCCATCTCCAGATATATATCGTCCTTCCGAACGCGTTCGCCTTCAAATGCAGGGCCGTAGGCGAGCGGTATATTTATCTCCGTTATATTTATCTTAAGGCCCCTGACTTCTATTGATTTGGAAGGCATCTCGTCATGTGTCAAATTGGCGACCACATGCTCGTATGTGCAGACTCCCGTGGGAAGGATCTCCGGGATATCAGTATCGGCCAGTGTGGGGAATCCCCAGTTGACCGCGCCGGCGGCATTTGCCGCCCATTCCGCATTCACATCGCCCAATGCGTTTACAAAGGCAAAGATGCGGTCCTTCTGGTATTTGAGCATGCTCTTGTAGTCCCCCGGCTCAATTCCGCCGAAGGAGAGCCCTGCCCTGTTCGCAAAACCGAGGGCGAATACGGCAGCAGATATATCGGGTCCAAAGGGGACAAGCCGGGTATTCCACCCTATCTGCACCCCCTGCTCAATCAGTTGCTCGGCAAACGTAGTACCATTTTGATTGGCTGCCATAAATACATATATGGTCTTTGTCTGATATTCTTCAGCCATCTTCTTTGCTGTAGCAGAGTCAGGGGCCGCGCCGACTATGGCCGCAAATCCGGGGGCCGTGCCGTCCACAAACTCCACTCCACGTTTTCTCATTATGGCGTCATCGGCTGCGCCCAGCCATATCTTGCCGTTTTCAACGTCAGGGTCTTCCACTGACGGCTGATAGAATCCAGGATCTTCAACATAACGGATCGCCTCGTATATTTCCTCCGCGAACAATGCCGCCATGCCCGCATCCAGCAAAGGCCCAAGATATGGAAGATGACAATCCTTCTTGACATGGGGTGGAAGAAGTTTCCGTGCGAATTCAAGGGTTTTTTTTGCCGAATCAAGGTCCGTTATCTTGATCCCGGTTAAAGAATAGATTATTGGTAAATAATAAGCCGTATTGGGGAACTCAAGTTTCTGAGC
>JAFGIC010000411.1 GCA_016929815.1 Deltaproteobacteria bacterium | reverse complement strand
GTTCTGCTTACTTTTTATCTGAGTATATTTTTGTGAAGTTCTTTAAAATTATATTAGGATGACAAAAAATTGAAACAAGTATTAAAATATTTGCCTTTATTAACAATGATCTAATGGAGATAAAAGCTATGAATATATCCAGCAGATATTTTGATTCTATCTTTATAATACTATTAACGATTGTACCATTCATAATGATCGGGTGCACCACACTGAAAACAGTCGAGATGCCTCAAAATTCAGTTCAGGAAAGAATTTCAGCTGGAGATTTGATTGACCCTGGAGATCGGATCAAGATTATCACCAATGATGGAAAAGAATATGAATTCAAAGTCACCTCAGTTGAAGCAGGTTATGTTAAGGGCAAGGATGTAGAAATTTCAATAAGAGATATTGCGCTAGTTGAAAAACGAAAGATCAGCATAGGTAAAACAGCATTACTTTCGGGGGCTGCTTTCTTGCTCTTTATTATGTCCCAGTTCGGTAATGGACCGTAATAGGCCAACTCACCTAATGCGATAAGAATAAGAATACCTGATTGATTTGTGAATGTTACCGTCTGATGAAAGTATAGGAGAGGAAATCTATTAGCACTTCCGATGGTCTATTCATGTAATGCCTTAATATTGAGAAAAGACTCGTTGTTCCCATAACACTAATCATCTGATATCAAACCCCATCAATTCATTAAAAGGAGTCCTATTCCTAAAGATGTTATATGTGTAAGGTAGTGTAAAATAATCAATTGTGTAAATTTTAAAGGAGACAAAAAAGGCGTATCTCCCTATACTGGAATTACCCAATAAAACCAGAAAGAAAGGAGATACGCCATGAAGATAGATATAAGTGTACCCGAGGTTGTTGAGCTTTTCAAGGAGATTCAGGTCGCACCGGAAAAATTGTTTGAGATAATGAGGCTGGATATCAGGAAGATAGCAGGAGATTATTTGAGCAGCCTCATGGAATCGGAACTGGCAATCCATTTGAATCGAAGACGGTATGAACGATGCGGTGGAGCTGTTAACCATAGAAACAGATATTACCCCCGTAAGTTTACGGTAAAGAGCATAGGCGATGTTGATGTTAAAGTGCCAAGGGACCGGAAGGGCACGTTCAGTACAGCTATTCTGCCGAAGCGCAAACAATATGAGGAGGCTGTTGCCAGGGACCTCTCAGCCATGTTTCTGGCGGGGATAAGCACGCGAAGCTTATCCATGATCTCAAAGCATCTTATAGGGAGGAAGATATCCCATGCTGAGGTCAGCAATGCTAATAGGGACCTTATCGAGGCCGTTGAGAAATGGCGGACAAGGGATCTGTCAAAGGAAGAGATAAAGTACCTGTTTATAGATGGCGTCAACTTTGACATGAGGGTGTCTGGGAGCGTTGAGAAGGTGTCCGTCCTTGTGGCAATCGGGGTTTCTGCCCTGGGGCATAAAATGGTTCTTGCGCTACAGGCTGGGGATAAAGAATCCGCTCCCGCCTGGAGAGAGTTATTCAAAGACCTGAAGAATCGTAACCTGGATGGCTCTAAGGTGCTTTTAGGTGTAATGGATGGACTCCCAGGTTTGGAGAAGGTCTTCACTGAGGAGTTTCCTAAGGCAAAGACCCAGCGCTGCCAAGTGCATGTTGCCAGGAACGTCCTGGCTAAGGTTCCCAAGAAGATAAAGAAGGATGTTGCTGATGGTTTGAGGTCCATATTTTATGCTTCGACTAAAAAGAAGGCTTTGGATTTCTTCAACGGATTTAAAAGCAAATGGGAACAGCAAATTCCTTCAGCAGTGAAGACTCTTGAACGCTCATTGGATTCTTGTCTGACATATCTTGAGTTCCCTGAGGAAGAATGGATATCTCTCAGGACCAGTAACATCATTGAGCGTCTGAACAAGGAGTTTAGAAGGAGATCAAAGCCAGTGGAGATAATGGCTGGAGAAACAAGCTGCTACAGGCTTCTTGCCTTTATCTCTCTTAAGATGGAATTGAAATGGAGATCCACCCCAGTTGGGAAGGTACGCGGCAATCTCCCCTTCTTTCAGAATTTCACACAATTAAATTGACAGTACCTGTGTAACTTTCTGCCAAATTTGGAAACAAATTACACGAAAAAATGGTAAAACTTTACATGCTAATAAGCCTGCTCTTTACTGTATGCTATAACTAGATGTTATCATTAGGCAATAAAGTCCAGCAAAAGTGTTTTTATTGGCATGTTTATTGCGAGATCATCAATTAGATAAGTTTTTTTTTCTTGCCTTTAAACCTCTTATCTTGAGGCATTGTATGGCAGCTGTGTATAAGTCGTCTGCCTTTTTATTATGCCCTAACCCGAAGGGTGTCGAGCTACACCTCAAATCAAGCATGCCTTACACATAAAAATCTAATTTTCATCCGGTGAATTGAGTTTTATTAATGCATCGCAAAGCAATAATTGCTTAAGTCATTTTTATAAAGGAGCGATCAATATGAAAAAATTATTTTTATTAATTGGAATAGGAAGGGCTCAAGTAAGAATTCGAATTGCCGTTATTATCTTGGCGTTCATTGCTTGTATGTCAGTATCCGTAGACAACGCTTTCAGCCTTGGTGTCTCTTTCAGCACAGCTCATTATGACGATCCAATAATACGGAATTTTAGCTTTCCGGATATGTCAATAGATACAGATCTGATGTGTACTATTGGATCTATTACGATGACACTGCAAACCAATCCATATTATTGGGATGCGCTATACGATCCGGACGATATTCAACATTTCGATTTGCTCTCAGCAAGTTATTTATTTAGTTTAGATTCTGTACTTTTAAACGGCCAGGAGATTGAAGCGGGTGTTTCACCGGATAGGTATTTGCCAGTTGCATGGGGTAGTCCTCATTTTTATTTTAGACCATTTGCAGACTTTTTATCTAATGCATGGTTCGATGATCCTATGCCCAATGTAGATAATGGCGGAATTGAGTTTTATTTTTTTACTCCAGGAGAATACACTGTCAATTTTCAGTTCTACTATAATTTTAACTACTTATATAGTAATGATTATGAAATACCAATACCGGGAATAGGCGATTTCCCAATAAATACTTATTTTCCTTTCATAGGGAGCTTCGACGAGCAATTTACTTTTACGTTCCAAGTGGGGCCTTTCCCAAACGACTCCACCCAACCTGTCCCCGAACCTGCTACAATGCTCCTTCTTGGTTCTGGTTTAGTAGGGCTCGCAGGATTCGGCAGAAAGAGGTTTTTCAAGAAATAATCAGTCCTGATTTTATTACAAACACAAGGCAGGGTCGTTATTTGGCTCTGCCTTTTTATATATTTGATTCGCAATTGTAACAAAAATATGATACCTCCAAGGTTACTATTACGATAAAATGTGCCATTTGGACTATATCCGATCAAATCGAAAATATCTTATGATCCCTGGCAGATCAGACCTCGGCACCCACAGATTATGAGACGGTTAATAGGAGCGTGTTTTTCCACCCAGGTGCAGTCATTTATTAGTCGCTGTTTATGAAATCGATGAGCGATTTCAGCCCGCCGAAGTCCTTCCTGTTGAAATCCAGCGCCAGCCTCGGCAGGTCTTTGATAGCGGTTTCATCCATCTCTTCGGGGAGGGGCCCTGACAGGTACATATTTCCTCCGGGCCTCAGGATCTGTGAAAAACGGGTCTTCAGGTCCTCAACCTTCTGTAGGCTGATGCCCGAGGACAGCCTGATTATCAGAAGATCACTGACATACCTCAGGCTGTGATACCGGGAGTAAAAGCGCCTGATCCTTTCAACAACATGGTCGTTGGCATCCATCCTCTCAAATAGCGCCAGATCCGATCTGCTGATGTATCCGCGCGGTAAGAGCGTCTTCTCCACGAATTCAATCCAGTTTTCCCAGAATGTCCCGCCAGGCTCATCAACAAGGATGATCGGCACGGGATTTCGCTTGCCTGTCTGAACCAGGGTAAGGGTTTCCACTCCCTCATCCATGGTGCCGAATCCGCCCGGAAAGAGCACTATTGCGTCGGATTCCTTTAAAAAGGCAACCTTTCTGTTGAAAAAATATTTATATGTGATGCTCCTGGGGTTCCCTTCAATAACAGGATTCAGCTTCTGCTCAAAGGGAAGCCTGATGTTCACGCCAAAGGAGTACTCAGGACCCGCCCCTTCATTTGCCGCCTGCATTATGCCGGGTCCGCCGCCGGTGATGACCATAAACCCTGCTGCCGCGAGCTTGCTCCCCAGCTCAACCGCCATCCTGTAGATGCTCTCATTTGGTTTTGTCCGGGCAGATCCGAAAACGGTCACCTTGTGAATATGACGGTAAGGCCTGAAGGCCTTGGCCGTAAAGCGCATCTCCTTTAATGTGGCGTCCATGAGCTTCAGGTCAACCGCGCCGTCATCCTCCTGGCCTGCCTTGATCGACGCCAGGATCATATCCCTGACGATCTCGGGGCGGGAGATATCACCCGAAAGCTCGATCAGTTTTTGAATTGCTTCATCAATAGGGCCATTGTCTTTTTTAAAATGAATTTCCATGACTGTGCTTTCCCCCGAGATTATTGTGAACGATTAATAAGTTTACATAGCCCTGTAAAACGATTTTAGAGGCAGGGCCTGTAGAAAATGGCAATCTGTTTTTGTTGTTCACTCTAACGCCTTATATCATTTTTTCTCTGGACACATCAAGGCTCCTGTGACATCATACCGTATTGCTTAAGCTTCTTGTGTAAGGTCCTTCTTGTTATACCGAGGCGCCTTGCAGCCTCGCTCTTATTGCCTCCTGCCGATTCCAGCGTGCTAAGTATCGTGGCCTTTTCCATCTGCTCAAGGGATGTATTCAGCGGGGCGTATGTTGCCGTCAACGGCACGGCATCCGTTTCGTTATCTCTGAAGAAAGGTATGTCCGCTTCATCGATATAATCGGTCCTTGTGAGGACCACGCCCCTTTCAACGGCGTTCATCAATTCCCTTACATTCCCCGGCCAGTTGTAGCGTATAAGACGGTCCATGGCCTTTGGCGTGAATCCCTTTATAGTTTTCTGATTTTTTTCAGAAAAGGCCGTCAGGAAATGCTGCGCAAGAAGGGGTATGTCCTCCCTCCTCTCCCTGAGGGGCGGCGCCTTCAGGGTAACGACATTCAGCCTGTAGAAAAGGTCTTCCCTGAATCTCTTTGCATCTATCTCCTGAACAAGGTCCCTGTTTGTGGCGGCTATGAGCCTTACATCCACCCTGATTGTCTCTTCTCCGCCAACCCTGGTAAACTCCTTCTCCTGAAGTACACGCAGTAGCTTGGCCTGCATGGCAAGGGACATCTCGCTTACCTCGTCCAGGAAGAGCGTGCCGCCGTCGGCCTGTCGGAAACGGCCCTCCTTTCTCCTGTATGCCCCTGTAAATGCGCCCTTTTCATGGCCGAAGAGTTCCGACTCCAGCAGTGTCTCTGTTATGGCGGCGCAATTGAGCTTTATGAAAGGCGCGCTGCTCCTTGCGCTGTTTGAATGGATTGCGCCTGCTATCACCTCTTTGCCGGTACCTGATTCGCCGGTTATAAGGATCGTGGCCTCTGACGGCGCAACCTGTGCGACGGTCTCGAGGAGATTCACCATAAGGGGACTGTTTCCTATGATATCGCGCCTGTCAAACCGGCCAAGGTTTTCTTTCAGGAGGCGATTTTCCTCCTTCAGTCTTGTATGGTCCATGGCCCTGGATATGGTTATCCTGAGTTCATCAAAATCCAGTGGCTTTGTAAGGTAGTCATAGGCCCCGGTCTTGAGCGCCTTGACGGCGCTTTCAACAGAGGAGTAGGCAGTCATGATGATGACCGGTATGGCCGGGTTTATGGCCTTGATCTCCTCAAGGGCCTCAATGCCCGACACATGGATCATGCGGATATCCATAATAACAAGGTCATAGGGACCCTGCCTGACCATGTCGATCGCGGTTGAGCCGTCATCGGCCTCATCCACTGAATAGCCCCAGCCCGCGATAAGGGTGCGAAGCATGGTGCGGTGCCCGTGGTCGTCATCAACTATGAGGATTGAGTTTTTTATAACATTTGGCATTAATTACCTGTTTATGGTCCTTATTTGTAAGACAGAAAAATAGTCACCTTTGTTCCTTTTCCCTGGTCGCTCTCTATGGCTATCTCACCGTTATGGGACTCGATTGTCCTGTGAACGATTGAAAGCCCCAGCCCAGTGCCTGACTGCTTGGTCGTGAAGTAAGGGTCAAAGACATGGGCAAGATCCTTTTTATCTATGCCGCGGCCCGTATCGGTTATCGTGATCCTGAGCATCCCGGACCGCTTTTCAGCCTCGGCATTGACAGTGATTGTGCCGCCGTTATCCATCGCCTCAATGGCGTTAAGGTAAAGATTGAGCAGGACCTGATTCATCCTGTCGCTGTCAAGGTCGATCAAGGGCAGGTCCTCCGGGATATCCGTGATTATACTTATGTCTTTTTTCGCGGCATCCCTTTCAATCACCTTTATGGAGTGTTGAATAAGCGCGCCCGGAGATGCGGACTTCTTTTCAATGCTGACCGGCTTTGCCAGTTCAAGGAGCCGGCTGATGACCCTGTTGAGCCTTTCCACCTCCCTCACCATGATCTCAGCCGTCTTTTTATCCTCAGGCACGTGGCTGTATCTCTCGGAAAAGTATGTTGCGAAACCCTTTATAGAACTCAGGGGATTGCGTATCTCGTGGGCCACTCCGGCTGCCAGGCCGCCGATGGATGCCAGTCTCCTGCTCCTCTCCACCTCCCTTTTAAGCGACCTTATCTCCGTGATGTCCCTTAAGAGTATAAGGTATCCCATGAAGGCGCCGTCGTCTCCCTCAAGCCTGGAAAGGTTTATCTCAAGCGTTAGTCTTTTGCCGTCAGGGGTGTGATAGCTGATTTCCCTTTCAATGCCCGCCTTTGTGTCATTGATCTCCCTTATCAGGTCTGTCACCTCGGCAGGCATCATTGATTCTGCGGCCATGCCTGTGACGGAGGAGCGCGCATTATTAAAGATGGTTGCCGCAACGTTATTGATGGAGATGATCTTCCTGTCGGGATCAAGGGCGACAAGACCTATAGGCATGTTTTCAACCACGTTATCGGAAAAGGCCTTAATCCTCTTTAGAGACGATTTTGTTGTCCTGTATGCATTAACAAGAAATAGGGATGATATCCCAGCCAGGCCCACGAGAAGCAGGATTGCACCCATCAGGAGAGTATGTCTTACATCCTCTTTTCTTGCCTCTTCTATCAGGGACATGTCCATTCCGACAAATATGGCCTGCATCTTTTCCTGACTGCTGTCTCCGATCTGGACGGAGTTAAGGAGATCCCTATCAATGATAATTTTCCCGAGACGGGTCCTGCTGTAAACGTGCCTTGGAGAAAAGCGACGGAATACCTCAAATACGTATCCGCCTTCTGGATCAACAACCCGGCGCCACTTGAGTTCCGTAGAAAAGGCCGTTTCCTCTATGTCCGAAAAATTATCATAGATCTCCCCGATCCTGGTTCGGTCGCTGTGGGCGATTATATAACCGTCGGCATCGACAACCGTGATGTATTTTATATCTGGGAGTTTTGCCGTTTCAACCAGCAGTCTCTGAAGCTGAAATCCCGTGCCCCGGGTTGTCATCATGCCCATCATGCCTGTCCTGGCCCCTGCCTCAAAGGAGCGGATCAGGGCTGCGCCCTTTTCCATGAGGAGCATGGTGGTTGAATCCTTCTGTCTGTTGATATTGTCAATGGCCCACAATACAAATATAGGCAGCAGGATGACCACCGAACCGATCATGATCCAGGGTGGGATGCCATGCAGGAATCCCTTATTTTTTTTTCTATCTGTCATAGCATAAGATATTCAGCAAGATGCATGCCGGAATATATTTCGCGATAAGCCATGTGTCTTAAAGCATATGTAACGGTATGCGCCCAATAATCGACATCTGATAAGTTTTCATTATTCAGGATTAATGTGCCGTCATCCTATTAAAATTATTAGACATTCATTCCTTACGCCTTTAGCCCTGCGCCTTTAGCCAAAAATTTCATATAAAAACGCCTGTGTCAGACACGATCAATTCAGCGCGCCCTCCGTACAATTCGGGATGCGGATGGATACTTTTTATCCATAATGGTTCCATATATGTATACATAT
>JAFGIC010000410.1 GCA_016929815.1 Deltaproteobacteria bacterium | reverse complement strand
TCGGAGTATTTTACCTCCTGCGCCGTGATGTGTGAGGATAGGAAGAGGCTCTCCAATTGGATCATAAAAGAACTCTTCAAGCTCCTGAACGACTCATCCATTTCCATAACAGCCTGCCCTGTAGCGCCCGTGAATTTTGCGAGGCTCATCGAGTTGATATCAAAGGGTGAAATCACCGAGGTCATCGCGAGGACAGTTCTTTACGAGATGTTCACAACGGGTAAGGAACCTGACACGGTAATCAATGAAAAAGACCTTAAGCCTATTAAAAACGACGATATCCTGATAAGGACCGTTGAAGAGGTATTAAAAGAAAATCCCGAGGCGTCTGCACAGATAAAGGCGGGTGAATTAAAACCGGTTGATTTTATCCTCGGACGTGTTATTAAAAAGACGAGGGGGAAGGCAGACCCCAAAAAGGTCAGGGAAATTATAGGGAAAACATTATTATAGCTGTCGTCTATCAGCTGTCGGCATTCAGCTAATACTTATTGATATGTATCGGATTATAATTGTAGGCATAGGCGGTTTCATTGGATCTGCGCTGAGATATATTGTAAGCGGGTATATCCAGGATATCTCCCATAGCATATCCTTTCCTTACGGGACCCTTTCCGTGAATATTATAGGCTGCTTCCTGATGGGCATGATATCCCAGCTCGTTGACCTGCAGATCGGCATAACTTCGGAGACCAGGCTTTTCCTGATGGTCGGGGTGCTCGGGGGCTTTACAACCTTTTCAGCCTTTGGCAATGAGACAATCAAGCTCTTGCAGGATCAGAGGATTTTTCTCTCCCTGATGTACATAGGTTCCCATATTTTTATATGCCTGCTTGCCGTGTTTGCAGGCATGATTATATCAAAATACATATGGAGGTAGCCCATGATTCTCCCATCAGAAGGAAAACTTCTTCGCATCTTCATTGGAGACAGCGATAGGTTTGAAGGCATGCCGTTATACGAATGGTTGGTTATCAGGGCCAAGGAACAGGGCCTTGCAGGGGCTACCGTGCTCAGGGGCCTGATGGGATTCGGCGCGAACAGCAGAGTCCACACGGCAAAGATACTCAGGCTCTCCGAAGACCTCCCCATTATCATTGAGGTTGTTGACACGGAGGAAAAAATCCGCACATTTCTCACAAGCGTCGAAAACGCCATAAGCGAGGGGCTCGTAACCCTTGAAAAGGCGGATGTCCAGATTTATAGAAGCAGCAGAAAAAAAGACGAGATACTGAAACGGAAGCCCTGAATGACGGAAAAGGGGTTATGCAAAGTCCTCGCATTTTACTCCGAATGGGGTTCAGCGCCCTATAAGCCTGTCTGTTTTTTCATGCCCTTGATTACAATGAAAGCGCCTGTCCCGAAACCTTCCAGAATTGTTTCGGGTAATTTTCCAGGAATAAGGGTTTGCAAAACGTTCTTTATCACAAAGCCCGACTCTTTAAGATATGTCAGCACCTCCGGGGTTGAGAAGAAGGTGGCATTTTTGTAAAATTTGCTGTCCTCTCTCTTTTCTGAATACTGCTTCCCGAGTTCGCTTTCTCTATCTACAAACGCAACAATAATGAATCCGCCATTCTTTAATACCCTTTGAACCTCTCTTAAGGATTTGGCTGCATCATCAACAAAACATATGGTGGTTACCATCAGGACAAAATCAAACCTACAATCTGGGAACGGCAGATCTTCTGCAATACCGGAATAAACTTCAATGCCCTGCAATCTGGCTTTGCTTGCCATTTTTTCTGAAGGCTCGACTCCGATTTTTATACCGAGCGGTACGGCAAATTTACCGGAACCGACACCTACTTCCATACCCTCGGTTCCGGCAGGAGGAACCAGCCGGCGTATTGCCTCCAGTTCAACCGTGTATATATCAGCGTGATTGTCGAACCACTTATCGTACTCATTGCTATATCTTTCAAATGCTTCTATTCTGGACATTATAACCTATAATCAGTAAGTTCCGGTTAGGGTTTTGCATAGGATAAAGCTGATGCCTTACAGCCAATAACTCCTTGCAACAGATTACTGTGAATATATCATAAACATATTTCCATCGCAAATATTGATATGCTTTATGATGAAATATTGCTATAATATATATAATTCTAAGACTGGAATCTTTATTTTTAAGCGTATTTCTAATTTGATATATAATAGACTGTCCATTTTAAGTTATTCTTTTTAATATCTATTAATATTATTTAAAAGGAGGCTAAAATGTCAGAATACGAATTAGAAAAAGATACTATATTATCAAAAATCAGCAGATATGAATTGGTACGGGGCAAGGACGCTGAAAAAATCTTCATAGATATCCACCACATCTTATCGGATGAAAACAAGGGAGTATTTGTTGCAGTTCCGAATAATTCTCTTCAGAGTGCTAAGCAAAATTATATAATGTCGGGCACCTCTGAAGATGAAGTCCTGAGACTCTGCCTGGAGAGTATAAAAGGGGTTGAGAACAGAGATATCCTGAATTCCAAAGAGAATAAATCATAAAGTTTATTGACATATTACCCAATGTAAGTATAAGAAGATAGATTTAATTCCATTATAAATAGTGACACGTTTTCTCGATTCTAAAATTCAGCTTACAAGGGTATAATCATGACAAATGACAAAAATGTTACCGGCGCTGTGATGGTTGTCGGGGGAGGCATTTCCGGGATGCAGGCATCCCTTGATCTTGCCGACTCCGGATATTACGTCTATCTTATTGAAAAATCCCCGGCAATCGGAGGGGTAATGTCCCAGTTAGACAAGACATTCCCTACTAACGACTGCGCTATGTGAATTATGTCACCCAAACTGGTCGAGGTCGGCCGGCATATCAACATCGAGCTTCTTACACTCTCCGAGATCAAAGATCTTCAGGGCGAGGAGGGCGACTTCACGGTAAAGGTCGTCAGTCATCCCCGTTATGTTGACATGGATAAGTGCATAGCATGCGGCCTATGCGCTGAGAAGTGCCCCAAGAAGGTCAAAGACGAATACAATGAAAACCTGGACAACCGCAAAGCTATCTATGTGCAGTATCCCCAGGCCGTGCCTCTGAAATACTGCATAGACAAGGATAACTGCATATATTTCCAGAAGGGCAAATGCCGTGCCTGCGAAAAGTTCTGTCCTACCGGAGCCATCGACTTTGAGCAGAAGGATGTTGTCCGCGAGATAAAGGTTGGCTCTATTATTCTCTCCACCGGATCAAAGGCCTTTAATCCCACAAACTATGCCTCCTATGAATACGCAAAATTTCCGAATGTGGTTACCGCCCTTGAGTTTGAAAGGATACTTGCTGCAGGAGGACCATGGCTGGGTCATCTTGTAAGGCCTTCCGACGAAAAAGAGCCAAAAAAATTAGCCTTTCTGCAGTGTGTAGGATCCAGGGACCTGAATATGTGCGACAACCCCTACTGTTC
>JAFGIC010000409.1 GCA_016929815.1 Deltaproteobacteria bacterium | reverse complement strand
ATCAGGATATATTCTGCCATCAACAATATTCATCGGATTTACGATAGGAATACCTTTTTCGATATAATCCGATTTATGAAGCATTGATCCAAATGGTCCTGTATAAAATTCACCACAAATATCCTGTAATCTACACCATACCCAACCATCAGGCAGTTCAAATAGCTTTTCAGAATCAGTGACTGGTGGAAGGGGCTTTTCTTTTTTAATCTTTCCTCCCTCAACCAACCTCATCTTTTCTGCTTTGATTTTTTCAAGTAATTTTGAGGCGTGATTTTCACCTTTGATTAATGAAGGATTCTTTTGCCGCCATTCAGCTGTGAGCTTGCCTTCTATGGCTTCTTGTAGGATTTTCTGACGAAGTTGTCTGAGCTGTAAAAATTGCGCATCCATTTCAGAAGAAAGAGTGGCTGCTAATGCCTTCGTGCGAGTAATTTCATCTAACAAAAAATATTGTTTTTTTAAATCAAGTTTAGGAACATCAATTTTGCATAGGTCTTCATATCTAAGAGCATTTCGGACTCCACCACGATTTCCATACCAATTAATTAAATGATTTCCAAAATCACTTTTCAAATAAAGAAATAACAACTCGGGATTGAATTCAGGCCTTGTCTTAAAGACAACGTAAGCGGGACTCACACAACCTTTGATTCCCCTATGAATAAAACCGATCGAGCCAACATTAATTCTGTAAGGATTATATGCAAAACATCCCTGATCGATAGCAATATAATTTGAAACATCTTTGCTGGATATTTTGCCAGTTATTGTTATACCTTCAGTGTTTGTGACACCATAAACAGTTGAATAATCATCACTATTGGTTTCGGCTACCGTCCGCTTGACTGGTTCAATATATTGTCCAAGCTTGACTGTCGGAAAAGTTATTCTCACTCGTTTCCAATCAGGCATTTTTAAGCTCACTTTTTAATTTATCGAGGAGGTCATTACTCTTTCTGAATGAATCATGAAGCATGGACACCAGTTCCATGCTGGAATACTGATGCGTCTCTTCAGGTATATGGGGATTCTTGATATCAAGGTTATAGCCGTTTGAGATAATTGTATCGATTGAGATCTTCCAGGCCTGTTCATTCTCTTTACGCTTCCTCCACCATTTCTTGAGCCCATCAAATTCACTTTTTTGAATAGGCTTGGTTTTGCTGTAAGCCTTAACGCCTTCAGGAAGCTTGTGTTCCCAATACCAGACCTCCTTTGTTGCCTTGCCTTTCTCAAAGAATAGCAGATTTGTCGCTACACTGGCATAGGGTTGAAACACCGAGTTAGGCAAACGGACAATAGTATGCAGGTTGCAGTTTTCCAGGAAATGCTGTCGGATTCTTTGTTTGACTCCATCACCCGTCAGTGAACCGTCAGGCAGCACAATACCAGCCCTCCCTCCATCTTTGAGATAACGCACCATCAACATCAGAAATAGATCAGCGCTCTCTGTTGTCCTGAAATTAACCGGAAAATTTGTTTCCACCTTGTCTGCAACCGATGCGCCGAAAGGAGGATTAGCCAGGATCACGTCTACCTTATCTTTTTGTCCGATGGATGTGTATTCACGGTTCAGGCTGTCAGTGTAATCTATGTTGGGCACACTAATATCATGAAGAATAAGATTTGTTACACAAAGCATAAAGGGCAAGGGTTTCAGTTCCATGCCGTGGATCGTCTTTTCCAGGGTCTTGATATCATCAACTCCCTTGACGTCCTTTTTGCGGATATTTTCTATTGCGCTGGTTAAAAACCCGCCTGTGCCGCATGCCGGGTCCAGGACCTTTTCATTTAAACGGGGATTGACCATTTCCGTTATGAACTCTGTTATGGCGCGCGGGGTATAGAACTCACCATAGTTGCCTGCGCTTTGGAGATCGCGCAGGATCGTTTCATAAATATCTCCGAACATGTGGCGGTCTTCCGAGCTGTTGAAATCGATCTTATTGAGCTCATTGAGCACCTGCCGGATGATTGTGCCGTTCTTCATATAGTTGTTGGTGCCCTCAAAGATCTCACGGATAATCAAGGCAAGTTTATTCCCGGAGCTGATATCAAGGTTTTTAAGCTTGGGCATCAGGGTTGAATCTACAAAGACCCTGAGCTCATCCCCGGTCATTCCTTCATCATCCCCGGCCCATTTGCGCCAGTGTAAAAAACTTGGGATGGGTGATTTGTATTTATCATCGATCAGCTTGAGCTCTTTTTCCTTGTCATCAAGTATCTTTAAGGTAATTAGCCAGCCCAGTTGCTCAATCCGTTGTGCGTCCCCGGAAACGCCGGGGTCCTTGCGCATTATATTCTGTAACGTCTTAATTGTGTTTCCGATATTTTTCATTTAAGGTCCTAATCATTAAACTAATAAGCTCCCCCTCACCCGGCCCTCTCCCGCAAGAGGCGAGGGAGATTTTAAGCCGCTGCATATAGCTCGTGCTCCAGCTCTTCAATCACATGCAGGTATTGATCCCTTCCTCCGAACAGCTGGATAATCTCGGCAGGGGTGCCGATTTTATTAAAGGGATCGATGCGCAGGACTGCAAGATCTTCAATGTTGATGATGCCTTCATCTGCATATTTGTTTAGAAGCCCATCTATCACCAAACGGGCCTTGTCTCCAAATTTTGTAAAATAGTTTCTCTTCCTTACACGATCCGCCCTTTCTCTTCGGGTGAGGGCAGGCATATCCCAGGCTATGTGACAGATGAGATCAAATATGTCCAGATCCTTTTTAACCTCTTCCATCAAATTTTCAAGAATTATTCCGCGTGATTCAAGCTCTGCAATAATAGCCTTCTTTTTGGTCGCCCCATTCCAGTGTGAAAGAAAATCATTAAGAGAGCGAAACTCCTTTAATATCCCCTTTTTAGTATAATCCTTAAGGCTCTCGGTGATAAGCCTGCCATTTACATCCAGATGCTGCACACGTTCATTCAGTACGGATACATCCACCCCGGCAACATAGACCTTTGCCGGAGGATCGGCCATTATCAACCCCCCTGGGATTATCGCAGGATGGTCTTTATAGTCGGCGAGCTCTTTTTCCCCAAAATCGACGGCCATCCCGGTCTCAGGATCAATGATCGGCTCATCCTCCTCAGGATAGATGTCTTCATCCTTCAATTCTTCCTCACCTTTGATTTTCTTGATCATTACCGGTTCGCCGTCAAAGGCCGGATCGGCAAACAGATCCGTTACATTTCTGAAGTCCATTATGGCAAAAAAGGTCTTATCGAATTCCTCATTAATGCGTGTACCTCGGCCTATGATCTGCTTGAATTCGGTCATGGATTTAATATTGGAATCAAGCACGATCAGTTTGCATGTCTCTGCGTCAACGCCGGTGGTCATCAATTTTGATGTCGTAGCAATAACGGGATAGCGCTCCTCGGGATTAATGAAATTATCTACTTCCCTCTTGCCCTCATCATCATCCCCGGTTATGCGCATAATGTATTTATGATTTTCAAGGACAAGATCGGGGTTTTCAACGGCCAGGGCCTGGCGCATGCGTTCGGCGTGCTCTATGTCCACGCAAAAGACGATAGTCTTGTCATAACGGTTTGTCCTGGTCAGATATTCGGATACCTTTTTTGCGACCAGTTGCGTCCTTTCATCTATAACCAGGTTTTTATCGAAATCCTTGATATTATAGATACGATCTTCAACCTCATTGCCGAATTTATCTGTCTTCCCTGCCTCCGGCCTCCATCCCTCCAGATCCGTATTAAGCCCGACACGAATGACCTTATATGGCGCTAGGAAGCCGTCCTCTATGCCCTGCTTGAGGGTATAGGTGTAAATCGGCTCTCCAAAATATTCTATATTGGATATCTCTTTTGTCTCCTTGGGAGTGGCCGTAAGGCCTATCTGGATGGCGGAGTCAAAATACTCCAGGATCGCGCGCCAGGCGCTGTCTGCATCCGCGCTGCCGCGGTGGCACTCGTCGACAACTATGAGATCGAAAAAATTCCTACTGAATTCCCTATAGGCGTCCTTATCTTCATTGTAGTTGGTCAAGCCCTGATACAATGCAAGGTATATCTCATAGGCCTTATCGATCTTCTTTTTCTTGATGATCGTCATGCGGTCTTTGAAGTGCTTAAAATCCTTGCGTTTGGTCTGGTCAATCAGGATATTACGGTCCGCCAAGAATAAGATCCTTTTCTTATATCCGCTCTTCCAGAGCCTGTAGATTATCTGGAAGGCTGTATATGTCTTGCCTGTTCCGGTTGCCATTACAAGCAAGATTCTGTTATGTCCTCTGGCAATGGCCTCTACCGTTCGGTTGATTGCAATTTGTTGATAATAGCGTGGGGCTCGTCCTGAGCCGTCAAAGAAGTAATCAAAGGCAGCTATCTCTTCCTGTTCAGACGTCTCAATCTTTTTATACTGCTTGTAGATCTTCCAAAGCTCTGAAGGTGTGGGAAAGTTATCAAAAGAAAGTTCCTGTTCGATCTTGGTAAAGCCCGACCGGTCATGCATTATAAAACCATCACCGTTCGAACTGACGGCAACGGGGACATCAAGTATCTCTGCATAATTTAGAGCCTGCTGCAAACCGGCGCCTACTGAATGATTGTTGTCTTTAGCTTCTATGACTGCAATCGGGATGTTGGGCTTAAGATAAAGGATAAAATCGGCGCGTTTGCGTTCTCCGCGTGCGGTCTTTTGACCTTTTACAAAGATGCGCCCGTCGGTAAAAAAGACCTCTTCACGGATTTGCTTTTCCAGATCCCATCCTGATTTAATGAGGCTGGGCAGGATGAACTGAGTACAGATATCACGTTCAGACAGGTCCTTTATGTTTGTCATTTGTTTACGATATCCTCTTTATTACAAGTATTGTTGCCAATGATTCAACAAGCCTTTCTTACATAAGTATACATCGTATAATGACAGGATATTGCTTTTGAAATATTTAATGTAATGAAAAAAGATGCAAACATTAATAATAAAATATTCTTAAATTATCAACAAAATCTAAGGCACTTGATTGCTGTTATCGTTTATTATGGTTCTTATAGGCTGTCCTCAAGAAATATTTTACTAATAAAATTGAT
>JAFGIC010000408.1 GCA_016929815.1 Deltaproteobacteria bacterium | reverse complement strand
GGCAAAGGCACCCTTCCAGGGTTGGGATAAATAAAAGAACATAAAATATAAGTCTAATCATTTTATCTCCTTTCTGATAGGATGGGTAGTCTATGACTTAACATTGTATTCTGGACAGCATTTCTTAAAGGAATCTAACAACCTCCGCCGTAAACCTCCAGGGCCTGTTTGACATCTGAAGGAGACACATCGAAAATAACCCACCTTTCACTTTCATAGCTGGTCCAGTCTCGTATTATCCAATAGGAGCGACCGTTCAGTGTCAGTATGCCAAGGGGATCGTCGGGTGGTGTATACATCAGCCAGGTGCGATGATATATTTCAAAATCCTGTTTTATAAATGACAATTTATTATTTCCGTCCCTCAGTATCCATCCGTTCAAATAGGAGACAGCCGTAAAGACAGTAAGGCCTTCGGGCCACGGTTTTGAACTTTCATCCGGGTATTCCTTCCTTGCCTCCACATAATAGATGGCACACCCTTCCTGATGCGTCTCGTTTCGTACAATAGTTGTCAGCTCGGTTTGGGCAGCCCCCCTTTCGCTTTCTTGAACAGGATGGTTTCCGATGCCCTCAGACGCGTTAATGCTGGCATCGACCAGTTTGTATATCTCGCTGTATTCATTCGATTGTTTGTCCGGCACCTTCATGCCGGACTCGGTCTGATTTCCTGTAGTGGCCAGAAAAAGGCCTTCCGAATTGCTGATATCATAGATGTCGCCTTTATTTCCCCTGTGTACTTTTCTTGTTGCCACTCCGACCAGCACCCACCGCTGGGAACACCAACTGGATACCAGCGCCTGTTTTGACATCTCAATTGTCCCGGTTTGGTTATCCTGATATATGATGTTCCATTTTTTAGGAATATTTTCGAGCGGGCTATACCATGATTTCGGGATGTCCTCCATTGTTTCATAAACATCATAATCTTCCTCAGGCCAGGGTGCCGTCCATCTTTCTCCGTCATACACTGCAAAGGGCAATATTATACCGTTTGAGTCGGCTACCCCGATCATAAGTCCTCCAGCCATCTCTTTTTGTAAAAGGGAATCTTTATTCTGATTTTCTTTATCCTGTGCAGAAGGGGAAATAGGGCATAAGATGGGCGATGATATAATGATCAGAAAGAAAATTGCGAACCGATGAAGGATATTTGTAAACATTGAAGTCCTCCTATTGTATCTTTTCAGCCTTTGGACCCTATGAAAAATAAGCTTTTTATTCTCCTTCAAAAAGTCGGTCGAGTGATTCTTTTTTGAGCAGATCAGCCAGATTAAAATTCTCGCCCCGCTTCTGTTCTAAATTCTTCAGATCAAATTCACGGTACTCCAAAGGATTGGCTGAATGTATTCTCCGAAAGATATACAGCACGCTTTGACCCTCTACATTTATGATTTTCCCATTCGACAGTTCATAAGGTGCATTTTGACTCTCTGCCTGTATGATTTGTCCGTTCAGTTCATATGGTGGTCCATCATGCGGCCCCGTACCGATAAAATCAGCCACAAAGGCCAATGAATCAGTTTCTGAGTTTACGGTTACATCCTGTGGAAGTATCTGGTGAACAATTCCGGTTCACAGTTATGATTATTTCTGGCACACCAGTTATCTGCTGTAAGCAGTTCATACACTTCTCTCATTTTATCTATATAGGCGGACCATAAGGGCGGATCAGGAGTTCGTGGCAGAATAATCTTTGCCTCCTGTGTAAAGGGGTTGTAAATGCCTATTTCACAAGGATGTGTCGAAGCAAAATGTCTCTGATTCGGGCTATAGATCATTAGATCATCATCATATACAGCATCGATATAACCTTTCAAGATATGATATGTCTTCATATCGTGAGGGACAATGATGGTCAACCCTGCGGAGGGATTTATGTGGAGACAAATTAAATAGAAATTATTTATTGTTTTTATGCCCTGAAATGAGGTTGTAGCGGCGATTAAGGAATCATCCACAGTCCGGCAGGACCAGTCTTGTGAGTTCTTGTCAAATTTCAATAAGTACAACCTGGATGGGGTCTCTTTAAACGGGTAGTAGTATGCCAATAAAAATGCACGATCATTTTCCAGTATCTTATAACCGGCATAGGTGCGACCATGTTCTGTTTTCTCAAAAACCCGATGGTTTAAAATATCCGGCGGTAAGGTTTCAAAAGGAAAATTCAGTTTTGTCAGGAGTTCCGATAGGGTCAGTGATTCAGGTTCAGAAATAACAGAACCGCTTTCATCTTCAGCACCTTGCGCGAAAGAGGAGATCGTGCATAAAAGCAGCGATAATATAATTAAAAGGCAGGTTGCGAACCTTTTATTGATTTTTATAAACATGATCAGGCCCCATTTGTCTCGGACCAATTTACACGCCGTGTCAGGAACATGATAAGACCCAGGATTGTGAACATACCTATGGCGCCCATCAAAAGGGCATAGTCCTCGTTGCAGAGGATGATATAAATATAGCCATACAATGCCGTCACAACCGAGCCTATTATGGCCGCCTTTTTACAGGTCTTGAGCATGACCTTTCCATAGGCCGTAATCATGGTTACAATGGCATAGGCCGCCGCAAATCTTATATGCTCAAACAAGGACAGCTCCAGGAGATAAAAGATGCATAATGCAAATCCCAGCAATATGTATTGTAAAAAATGCACATGTAACTTTAATAAGATCTCTATCAGCCAGATGGTCGCAAAAGTCAAGAGAATGAATATTCCTGCATATTTAACGCTTCGTTCCGCCATGCGGTATTTGTCGATGGCCGTTATCAGGTCCACCCCGAATCTGGATGCCGCGATCTCTTCTTTCATAAGTTTCTCCGAACTCCAGGACTGCGGATAGTTCCTGCCCAGATATGGGATCTCCCAGGTCGCCTCAAAACCGTTTTCATTTACCGTACGTTGGCCCGGCAGCCAGGCCCCCTGGAAGCTGGGACTGTTCCAGTTTGATTCCAAATCAACGGACGTATCCTTGCCCAGAGGCGTTATGTACAGACTCTGGCTCCCGTTAAGGGCCAGGGAAAATGGAAAGTCGAAATTCTGCGCATCTAAGAAGCAATTGCAGTATCCTTGAATTTCTTATCCTGTTAAGAATGCCGGGCGCCGTCTCCATTATTGAGTCCTCCTCATGTTAATATATTTGTCCGTTATTATCAACTGCATGAATGAAATGAATTTGAAATTTAAGAGAAATTTTGATGAAAAATGAAGCTTCCCGCCAGAATTGCCCGGATATCACATCATTCCTGCCCCTTTTTAGAAAGGGACGGGCCTTGAAGCGGCCTCATGTTTTGATTTACTGCCGAATTTATTGCGATAATATTTTTACCTAAAGGATATAAGACAGGCCTATATTATCTGAGGGACGCGAACAAGAGAGAAGTTGATTTCCTGGTGACACATGGTAAAAAACCCTGGTTTGCTGTCGAATGTAAAACATCAAGTCGTAATGCGAATCCTGCATTGAATTATTTCGGAGAAAGACTCGGGATACCTTATCTTTATCAGGTGCCGCTTGCTCAGGGAGAAGATATCATCGACGGAAAAGTAAGGATTATGCCGGCGGCAAAGTTCCTTTCGGCGCTCCCGTGAAAGTTAATGTTCAAATAACCCTGCCATGAAAGGGGAAACGCGACCTGGCCTTTTACTGTTTAACCCTTTTCCGGTTTTAATATCGCCAGCAGCTTATTAATGCGTTCCGGGGGGTCTTCCACGCCTGAAGAATAGAAGGTTATTTGGCCTTTCCTGTAATTGATATCAGGGGCAGAGATCTTTTCTTTTATTACCCTTAACATGTTCCTGGCGGTCCCTTCATTTCCGTCAATAACAGAGATATGTCTTCCTGCTGTTTCCTGGATTATTTTTGAATAATATATGAAGTGCGTGCAGCCCAGGACAATTGTCTCGTACTCATTAAAATCTATGCCTGACAGTTTATTCTTTATATAGTGAACGACTTTATCCGAATCAAAATCAAATCGTTCCGCGCGCATGACCAATTCATCCAGCGCCAGTTTCCTGATCCTCTGGGTCTTGTCCAGGGAGCTTATCAGCTCCTCAAGCTTGCTTTCCCGGAGGGTCAAGGATGTTGCCAGAACAAGTATCCTTTTCCCTGAATTGCTGGTAATCGCGGGTTTTATGGCGGGCTCCATCCCTATTATTGGAAAGGTGTATCTCTTTCTCAACTCGGCAACGGCAACGGACGTGGCGGTATTGCATGCTATAACCGCTAGCCCAATCCCCTTGTTTGCCAGAAAATTAAAGGCCTCAGAGACGCAATTCATTACTTCATGTTTCTCTTTCACGCCATAGGGCACATTCTTTGTGTCCGCATAGTAGATATATTCGGCATCCGGCGTCAATTCCAGCGCCCTCTTCAAAACCGTGACACCGCCGATTCCCGAATCAAAAAAACCTATAATCAATCAACAACCTCCGTATTTAATAATAACCTGTTTAATAACTCTCGAAAGGGCTATAACATGATTTAAGCATATCGTCCATTCATCTTTACCGTTTTTGAAACAGGAATTATTTGCGCTTAATTATTTGGTTGACAAATATCCGGATTTTTATAAATTAAGCGTTTATGGCGGTGTAGCTCAGTTGGTCAGAGCATACGGCTCATATCCGTAGAGTCACTGGTTCAAGTCCAGTCACCGCCACCATAAAATTATAGCCTGACGTTGACAATTTTGTTATCAAGCTTTATCTTCGAAACGTATTTACGTATTTGCTCATTTTAGAGAGCTTGCCATGACTTATTCGGCCTTTGAAGATAGAGATATTAAATACATCAGCGATGCTTTGGATATTGCTGAAGACAAGACAGGAAATTATTATAAATTTTCCTTCGGTCAATGGAAAAGATATCATTATGATGTCAAGACATTGATATCTCTATCAAAAAATGAGATCAGCGATTGCGCCTTTGCCATGCTTAACAAAGGCTCAAGGACAATAAAGGGTTATGAACCCATAACGGAGAAAAGGGATTTTTATTTTATCTGCCTCCAGGATCACCGCATACTGGAGGCCCTGGCAAGGGATAAAGATCTTTCATTGCCCTCGCTTCTTGTTTATGTCTTTACGCATGAACTGGTGCATATTGTGAGATTCTGTAATTTCTTTCAGAGATTTGAGATTAAAGGCAAAGGCAAGGAAGACGAAGAAAGGCTTGTATATAACATTACCCATGAGATACTAAAGGATAGCACCCTTCCAAGGATGGGTTATATCCTTGAATCTTATAAAAATCATAGGCTCTTTGAATTGAATGCCTGATGAGGGGTCGCGTCGGCCCTTGGTAATTCTAATTAATGAGGTGATATAATATGCCTTTTTATGAATATGAATGTACAAAATGCAAACATCGTGTTGAGGTATTCCAGAAGATATCCGATAAGCCGATTACTAGATGTGAAATATGCAACGGCAGGATGAAAAAGCTCATATCCCAGAGTTCCTTTCAACTGAAGGGATCAGGCTGGTATGTGACAGATTATGCCTCAAAGAGCGGGGGATATGACGGGAAAACCCCTCCCAAGGAGGTCAGCGGCGGCTCAGACGCTGCGAAAGAGGTAAAGGCTGCCGAGACTAAACCGAAGATAGAGGCCTCAGGCAGCGCAGGCAAAAAGGCCAAAGCAAAGGATGAATAATAATTATGAGGTATTTCAATACAGGGAGAGTGCAGGACAAACTGATAAACA
The DNA here is from genome assembly GCA_016929815.1 of Deltaproteobacteria bacterium. GTDB lineage: Bacteria > Desulfobacterota > DSM-4660 > Desulfatiglandales > HGW-15 > JAFGIC01. Next base: position 4,424 of record JAFGIC010000408.1, on the reverse strand, counting down.
GGCTTGAGAAACAGGAAAAACAGCAGGCATTTCAAAGGGACAGATTTTTTAAATATAAAGTTTCAGAGATCCATTCGAGGCTTTCCCAGAGCCTATTGATGGAAAAGATTGTTGAAACCGATAATCCGTCCGCCTTCTCAGAGGTTCTTATGAGGGGGCTCAAAAAACTGCTAAAGACAAATGAGTTTGATTTCAAATATTTTATCGCACCTATACGCAACATTGTCCCGCATCCCAATCCGATCTCTCTTTACATAACCCAGTATATCCTGGAAGGCGTTCTTAATGATCCCTGTGTTATTGAGGTATATGGAACCGACAAGGATATATATCAGATGGTAAACAAGGAGATAACAAACATTAATCTTAAGTTTGAAAGAGACCAAAAAAAGCTCGTTGAACAACTTTCCCATAATAAATCCCTTAAACCCGGTTCAAGGGAATACGACATAGAGCTTGACAAACTGTTCCGCAAGACCATGGGCGAACCGGCTATATCGGAAGGGGAATCCTTTAAAAATACATCCGAATAGGCGCCTGTCTTTCATTTCTATTTAATCATTAAGATCAATCAAGGAGTTTATTATGCCTTCAAAAAAGATAGCATTTATATTCCCCGGCCAGGGCTCTCAGTCGGTAGGCATGGGAAAGGAGATATTAAACGGTTTCCCTGAAACAAAAATGATATTCAGACAAATGGATGGAATCTGCGGGAGAAACATATCAAAACTTTGTCTCGAAGGCCCCCTGGAGGAGCTTACACTTACCGATAATCTTCAGCCTGCGATTACCGCCGTTAATCTTGCCTGTCTTTCAGCGCTTAAAACATCAGGGGTCTCTCCGGTTGTGTCTGCGGGACATAGCCTGGGCGAATACGCCGCACTCGCGTCATGCGGAGCGGTATCAACTATTGACGCCCTCAGGCTGACCATGAAGCGCGGCGAGCTGATGCACAGGGAGGCGCAGAAAAATCCTGGAATAATGGCCGCCATAATGGGGATGGATATCGACAAGGTGTCGGATATCGTCGGCCAATGCACGTCAAAGGGCGTAATAGCTGTTGCCAATCATAATACCGCTCAGCAGATAGTCATAACCGGTGAAAACGAGCCCATGTCCCAGGCCATGGAACTGGCTAAACAGAACGGCGGAAAGGTTATTCAACTCAAGGTAAGCGGGGCGTGGCACTGCGACCTGATGAAAAACGCCGTCGATGAATTCAGGGCCTTCATGGATGATGTGCAATTCATGCCTCCCAGGACGGCAATGTTTTTCAATGCCACTGCAGAAACAGAGAAGGATCCTGAAAAGATAAAAGACACCATGGCAAGGCAGCTCATAAGCCCTGTCAGGTGGTACGAGATTGTATTAAAGATGATGGATCAGGGGATTGATACATTTGTTGAGGTAGGCCCTAAAAAGGTCCTCTCAGGACTTGTCAGCAAGATCATCCCCGAGGGAAGCGCACAGATCTTTAATGTCGAGGATATGAAAAGCCTGGAAGGCTTTTTAAATGCGATAAAATAAGGGTTCAAGGATTCAAGGGGTCGAGCGGTCGAGTGAGAAAAATTTTGTTAAGATGATTTTCACTTGATCATCGAGATCCTCGAATCCTTGACCCCTAAGGTATTAATAGGCTGTCTGGCCTGCCGGGGCCTCCAGTGGCTCAATAAAGCCGTCACTGTTTGCGTCATATACCGGGAAGTGGACGCCTGTAAACTCCGTATTATCTACCTTCCCGTCCTGATTTTTATCGAATTTTGCGATAAAGGCGATCTGATTAGTATTAGGTGTAGTGCTTTTAACCTCAACCGGGGCTGCTTCCCAGTTTACCCCTTTCTGGGGGGCCTCATCCACGGTAATGTATTGATCCATATTTTTATTATACTGAGGCCAGCGCTTCTCTTTATATACAGTCTTAATCTTGTTCGCTTCCCATTCGTCATGGTCTATTTTTCCATCCTTGTTGGTATCCATTAGATCTATGAAGGCCTGTCCGGTAGCTCCGTCACCAACGTGTGGGCTGTTGGCGACAAATCCGCCGTCCGGCGGCGCTCCTGTCGGCGCTGCGCCGGAAGGTGGCGTACCGGCCGGAGGCGACCCGGTTGGCGCAGCACCTGCAGTCGGCGTACCGGTCTGAGAAGGGGCGCTCTGTGTCTGCGCAAATCCGATCCCGCTGAAGATTAATAAAAAGACAGCTATACAAACAATCCCTGAAAAAATCCTTTTATCCATTTTCTTCTCTCCTTTGCCAAAAAATTTATGTATCTCTCTTTAGTCCTGCCAACGATCTGGTTGGCATCGCATAAAGATGCCCTTGGTTACTTTTTAAAATAAAGCCTATACACCTGATGATTATAGGAGTGCCGGTTTGCGTTATGATCAAAGGCAGCAATAGTAAAATCATACTTCTCCCCGGGCTTGAATATCACATCATGTTCACTACCTGTATCCATCCTTCTCATGATCCTTAAAATCCACTTCTCATTCTCATATTCATAGGTTGAATAGCACTTTATGTCAGCGCGGTCCCCTTCAGCCGTAAAAGAGATGATTACTCCCGGCACGGAGAACCCCACCGGCAGTTTCTCTGCTGCCGTCCTTGTATAGATCTCAGATTTCGACTGGAGAAGGGCGCCCATCACGATCGCATCAACGGTTGAAGGGAGCATTATGGGATTATTAACACCTTTTACCTTGTTGTTGGCATGGCCGCCGTCACCCGGGTCTGCTATACGCGCCTCCTTTTCGGGATCAACTTCTCCCTCCATCTGCCAGTATTTATCATCAACATATCCCATGGGATCCATGCGGACCGATTTCCAGTGCCATATATCGAGTGGGTTGTCAATTGTTGACCAATGCTGGCCCCTGCCCGTCTTCTGATTGTTATGGCAGTATACCGCACAGCCGTACTGCCGAAACACATTATCCGTATTTATCGGAAACACAAGCGCCACCTTGTCCTCATTGTATATAATCTCATCCGACCCGCCCGGATTAAGCTGGATCCATCCTGTCTCTGTCTTAATCCAGTTACGGTATGTTCTATTATAGACATGGTCAGCCCATTCTATCTTCATGTAAAAATACTCATCATTGTAAAGCGCTTTTACCGTTGTGTCTGTGACACCCAGATCAAAACCGACCCCATTTACAACCCGTGCATTCAGCGCCTCAGCCTTATCCCAGGGAAGGGAATCTATCTGGCTGGCCTCTATGACGCTCTCGGCAATCTTTAAGGCAGTCAGGTCATTGAGACCGGAACGATAGTTTATGAACCGTGTAAATACTACCCATGAAAGCACAAGCCCGACAAAAAACCACAGGACATGCAGCCAGTTGCTTTGCCTGAAGGGCGCAAATGACTGGATAAGCAAAGGGAAATATTTAAACAGCGCCAGGTATATATGTATGAGGAGCGCGACAGGGGCAATAATCATCCCGCATACTGCGTGTAAAAATCTGCTGATATGATAAAGCCATGCAGGGACCGTATAAAGCAGCCCAAGGCTCGTTATCACACATGCCACCGCGGAACCGAGCAGCAGGATAGTGGCGATTCGCCGTAGATTGTCCAGCTTAATTGTTTTCAATTTGGGCAGGAAGTATATCAATGAAATGATGCAAGCAGGCGCGAAGATAATTGCTACAACCTTGTGCCAGTATATGGCTCGCAAGCCCGGGAAAAAAGACGGATAGTGCTCGAATACAGCCCATGCCGGCATGCTTACCGAGTGTATGCCGTATCCGGTAAAGATTAAAAATAATATGCCGCCGCCCAACAACCAATGGCAGAGCCTGAACAGATGCTCGTAGCTTGTTTTCTTTTTCGTTTTTTCCTGTGTGCTGTTATCCATGGTTCCTCCTGTTTCATTGTATTGTAGTGGCGGGTTCCAAACCCGCCCCTACTTCAATTCCCATGCAGGATGATCTGCTTAATACTCTGTGCGGGTATATAAATAAACTCCGGCACATTTATGGCAAAGTTGTCTTTGTTAAACCGTTCAACCAGTATAGGCGGGCTGTCGTTCCCGTTTTCATCTATATGTGTTAAAAACAATTCGGTATATGCCGAATTCTCCTTTGATACAAATGCCAGCCACCTGCTGTTCGGAGACCATGTGTGCCATGAATTGAGTCTGCTGAGATTACAGTTCATAAGCCTTGCCTCCCCGCCGGCTGAAGGGATAATATACAGCCTGCTGTCCGGCTGTACGGCCAACCCTGTAACGCTTTGGGTGAAAACAATCCATTTTCCATCCGGAGAATATCTGGCGCAATAGTTACTTTTGCCGTTGTTGCTCGCGCCGGGTATAGGTTCTGCCTTCCCGCCTTTACCGTTATTAAACGGAATGCGGTAGATATTGAACTGAACCGGATATTTTTTATTTAGTTCATCATAACCCTCTTCGGACTTAAAT
>JAFGIC010000407.1 GCA_016929815.1 Deltaproteobacteria bacterium | reverse complement strand
AAAACCAGGCGGGAGCCGGGTTTGAGGGTTTCGAGTTGAGGAACAAGCCTCAGGTTCATTTCGGGCAGGAGGTATATGGGGAGGACGTCCGCCTGACTGATATCCACTGTAAATATATCCGCCTGAATAATCGTTACAAGGTCGGCAACATTGTTTTTTTGAGCATTTATTCTCGATGCCCGCACCATATCAGGATCTATATCGTAGCCTATGCCTCGGCTGCCGTATTTCTGCGCAGCCAGAACCAGCATTCGCGCGTCGCCGCAGCCCAGATCAACCACAAGATCATCCTTCTTTACCTGCGCCATTCGAAGCATCTCAGATGCAACGTCATAGGGCGTCCCCACATATACCACATCGGGAATCCCCATATCTTTGAGGTCTTCATCGTTATCTTTTGCAATAAGAGAGACCGCGGTCAGGGCAATAAGCGCCGCAATCAAATAAATCCAAACTCTATTTTTAAAAAACTGATGCATGGTGTTCCTCTCCCGAATCAACGCTTTTCTAAAAAATAATTAACGAAAAATGGCCAAAGAGGGAAATCGGGTCATCATACCTGCGATAGCAACGTCGCTAATATTGCATCCCTCGGCATACACAATACGAAGATTCGGCATGGACAGAAAGTGCAGAAGGTCGTTGTCATAAATGCCGCAATTCTGTATGTTAAGCTCATTGAGCCTCGGCATCCCTTTAAGAAGCCCGATGCCTGTTCCGGTAATCTGAGTATCCGCCAGCGCAAGGACCTCCAGGTTTTTAAATCGTGCAATCAGGGCCATATCGGCATCTGTTACAGGATTTTCACTAAGGTTCAATACCTTGAGAGAATCGATGGAATTCAGGTGTTCAAGGAACTTTCCTTTGATTCCCGTGCGCTGAAGCGACAGGGCCTCAAGATGTCTCAGATTTGATATCCATGTCAGTTCCGCTTCCTTAAGTTCTATATCGTGTACATACAACCTTTTCAAGGCAGTGCATTTTCGCAGGTGATTTATCCCTTTCTCTGTGACATCGCCTCCACCGATCTCCAGCCACTCAAGATCAGGCAGAAGAGGCAGAAGTGACATGTACTCGTCCTTTAACTCGCCCTTTTTTGCCTCTATCCATCGTACAGACCCTTTGGGATCCTTCTGAAGAGGAACCCCCGATTCCATAAGTTTTGCAATGGCGCGGGAAATATCGCCGGAGCGTATACCCGATGATGATTCGGAATCTGATCCCTTAGGAACAGCATGACACGCAAAGAACAGCACAAAAATCGCCGCCAGCGCCAGGCTTCTAAATCTGGTATTCATTAAAATCTCCTGAACTCCTGTTTGATGTTAAAACAGCCGCAGCCTATATTCAAAGGCTGCGGCTTTAAAGTGGTTCGATATATTATCAAATCTGATTCATCTATCGCACTTTTATTAATAATGTAGAAATAATGCCAATGATACAAAAAGGAATCATCCAGTACCCTGCAGCTTCCCACCCTGACGCCACCTGAATCTTGGGAAAAACCACACCGCTGAGAGTCATCCCTATGTTCTGGCAAAAAATGGCTACAGCCATGCCGGTTCCAATATATTGAGGCTTCTTGGCCACCTCCGGAACAGCCGCGAGCTGAACAGCGGCAATAGGGCCATTGACAATCCCCAAGATTATCACATACAAAATAATCAATGATCCTGTCACCTTAAAGGGAAAAAGAAACGTTATTGCCATCAGGATAAACGGAATAAGGATCATGATCTTGCGTTTGCCCAGACGATCCGATATGTAGCCGCCTAAAGGCCCCGTGATGATCGGTATTCCAAGGATCAAGGCAGTGACAAAAGATGCGTGCATGAGAAAACCATTATCATAGGTCAGGGAAAAGCCGCGAACGATTTCTAAAAACTGAGGATAAAAAGTGACTAAAGCCATGGCAACAAGATTATAACACCCAAATGCAATGCCTATCATCCAGAAGCCATTATTAGCCATACCCTTGCCCATATCTTTCATATCCCCTATGAAACTGGGCACATTCTCCTCTTGAGGCGCCGGGCCGGCATCCATTTCTTCCTGTCTCGGCATACGAAACAGAATAGCCAAAACAATAAAAGACAGGACGGAAAATCCAGCGGTTGACCACCATACGGACTCCCATTTATATAATACCGCTATTGATGGGGCGATCAGGAGCATAACCAGGTTGCCGAACCCCACGCTGCTTGCCCATATTCCGTTTGGCAAGGCCCTGTTAGTCAGAGGAAACCATACACTGATTGCCAGAGGCGCTGTTACCATAATCAGTCCCATCCCAACACCTTCAATAAACCGGCCGACATAAAGTATCGCGAATGTCTTGGCTAATGCACCTATTACAGGCCCGATCGCGGATGCAGCAACAGCAATCAACGCGGTCATTTTGATGCCATATCGTTTCAGGATATAGCCTGCCGGAAAGGCAAGAATAAATCCCATAATATTAAAGACAGACATCAATTTACCTGCTTTAACAATGTCCACACCGAATGATGTTTGTATTGTGGTCATCAATGGCGGCAGCTTAAACAGGTTAAGCGTCGTTGACAGAGTGGCCATGTAAAGGGCTATTAATATGACCCACGCATATCCGGGTGTTTTTGGTACTGCAGTAGATTCCTGATTCATAAGACCTCCTTTTTAATACTATCCGGGCTATATAAATACCGGAAAAGATTGATAAGAAGTCCCTTTTGGGAGGGGGCCAAGTAAAAAAACATGTTTT
>JAFGIC010000406.1 GCA_016929815.1 Deltaproteobacteria bacterium | reverse complement strand
TCCGGTAAATTCAATCCTGGGCAGTATCCCCATACCCGCCGAATACCACCTGTAGGGCGACGCCTCAGCAACCCCCAGTCTTATACTCCCATCCTCAAGGATACGCGCATTGGGGACCTCCATCAGCCCTGTGCCTCCCCAGTTTGAAGAGAGGTCAAAAGGGCTGTCAGATGAATAGGTACATGTAACAAAGGACGTTTGAATGAAAACATGAAACAGGATAAGGAAAGAAATTAAAGGCAGGGGGACCTTCCCAAGTAGAACCGGATTGCCTGTAATGCGATAATTCATAGCGACCGTTTTCATCCGACATCATATTAGGCCTTTTAGGAGCATCCCCCAAATAAGGCCAAAGATCAGATAATGAGATGATAATACATGTTGACACATAGATTAATCGGCTGGTAAAAATATGTAAGGATTTAACAGAGGTTCGGACAAAAATCAACATAATAGGATTGCTAAAATCTTTATGGTCCAACAGATGCGAAAGGCCGGGAACATCCTGATTTTTTTCATTTCTGCAATCTTCCTGTTCGGCGGTTGCGCTATAAACAGGGGCTTGACGAGCCGCGTCACCGTCACCCTGGTAAATTATATAAACCAGGGGATTTTATCAATCGCAGAACTGGAAAAAAAATCACTTGAACGCTATGCCTCCGTTACAGGCAAAAACTACACAACCGACCGGAGAATCCAGGATGAACTCAGGGACTTTATTATCCCTGCATATGAAAGGTTTGCGGACGGTCTAAAGACAATTACACCCAAAGATCCGGAAATACAAGCGGCCCATGCCGTTTATATCAACGCGGCCGATCTTATGCTGAACGGCTTCAGAAACAAACTGACAGGCATTGAGCAAAACAACGACAATATTATTATAGAGGCCAACAGGAAAATTGAAAAGGCTAGAGACGAAAATGAACAGTGGAGAAAAATTATTATGTCACTCTATGAAAAATACGGCATCACCGAGATAGATGACAATCAGCCTGGAATCCGCCCTTAAATGTCAAAACAGGCAAAACCTATCTTTGTATGTCAGAACTGCGGCTATCAGGCATTGAAATGGATGGGCAGATGCCCCGACTGCAGCCAGTGGAACACCTTTGTGGAGGAGATCCGGGAGCCTCCCGGAGGCAGGAAAAGCACATCATCTCCGGCATCCCTGCCCATTCCCATTGATTCAATATCTATTGACCCGGAACCCAGGCTGGTAACAGGCATGGCGGAGTTCGACCGCGCCCTTGGCGGGGGTATTGTACCGGGATCGCTCATACTGCTGGGAGGCGATCCGGGCATCGGGAAATCCACCCTTATTCTCCAGGCAGCGGGAAGGCTCTCCTTGAAGGGATTCAAGGCCCTGTATCTTTCGGGCGAGGAGTCGCCCCAGCAGATAAAGCTGCGCGCCGAGCGTCTCGCCATTCGATCAGGCAACCTGTTTATCCTCTCGGGATCCTGCATTGAAGACCTCTTTGAAAATATGAAAGATCTCAGGCCTGACATCCTTATCGTTGATTCGATTCAGACCATCTATTCCAGCGCCCTGCCTTCGGCGCCCGGAAGCGTCGGCCAGCTGCGTGAGGTCTCATCAAGGCTCTTAAGGTGGGCCAAGGAGTCAAATGTGCCGACATTTCTTATAGGGCACGTGACAAAGGACGGGGCTATCGCGGGGCCTAAGGTCCTTGAGCACCTCGTGGATACGGTCCTCTACTTTGAAGGCGACAGCAGCCATATGTACAGGATCATCCGCGCCGTCAAAAACCGGTTCGGATCATCCAACGAAATCGGCGTCTTTGAGATGAAGGATGCCGGTTTGATAGAGGTTGGGAACCCCTCCAGGATCTTCCTCGAGGAGAGACCCGAACGCACCGCGGCAGGTTCCGTTGTGATACCCTGTCTGGAAGGCACAAGGCCTATACTTGTTGAGATCCAGGCCCTTGTTACGCCAAGCCCCCTGGGCATGCCCAGGAGAACGGCCATAGGGGTTGATCATAACAGGATATCACTCCTTACCGCGGTCCTCGGCAAAAGGATGGGGATAGGCCTCGGCGACCAGGATATATTTGTGAATGTGGCGGGCGGCCTAGAGGTGGATGAACCCGCCGCTGACCTTGGAATCGTCTCCGCCATGATATCCAGCCACCTGGACAAGCCCGTTGCGCCTGACATGGTCATCTTCGGCGAGGTCGGCCTCGCAGGCGAGATCCGGGGAGTAAGTCAGCCTGAACTCAGGATCAACGAGGCCAAGAAGCTCGGCTTTAAAAGGTGCCTCCTCTCGAAAAGCAATATGGATGCCGGCAGGGCCATGTCCGGAATGGAATTAATCGGACTTGATTCCGTCAGGAATCTCATGGATGTTATATTCTAACCCCGCCACTTGACAATATCGCTTACAGGGACCCTTCCGGACCTTGCCCGATTCACACTAGCCTCCGGATCAGGGTATCCGACCGCCATGCTTGCCACGATCTCCTTTCTGTCGGGTATATTAAGGTTCTCCTTGATCTCATTCTGGAAGGGATAGATAATCCCTATCGGGCATGTCCCCAGGCCCATGGCATGGGCTGCAAGCATGAACCAGCCCATGGTTATCCCTATATCCGTAAAATGCCTGCTTGAAAAAGCGTGGTCTATGGTGAGGATAATAGCCGTGGGGGCGCCGTAAAAATTGCAGCTGCCCTCATTGATAAACTCCTGAAAAACAGCACCTTCCGGCAGAAGGGGGGCTATGCTTTCAAGGAGATCCTTCTGACGTCTCTTGAAATAGAGGGGGAGGGGCTCCTTGACAGAGGGGCCACAGGTAGCCTTCCTTTCCCTGAGAAGCTTGACAAGCATCCTGCTGAGCCTTTTCCTCTCCTCGCCGGAAACCACTATAAATTCCCAGGGCTGGAGGTTAATGGCAGAAGGCGACCTGGTTGCGAGATGCAGCAGCCTTTCAATAACCTCCCTTTCCAGGGATCTTTCCAGATAGGCCCTGGTGCTCTTTCTCTCCTCTATCGCTTTAAAAAGATCCATTTCCCTTCTCCAGAAATTATTAAGCCTTTTATTACCTTCCTACTAACAGGCATCAATGTCAATGGATTGTTGACCTGACAGGATTGATAGGGATTGACCGGACCCTATTTTAAAAAACTTTAGAAATTTTATATGTAACCATACTGAGAATTACACGTTATCCGGCTATACCCAGATGAGGCAAATGCCTCGCAGGGCGCTCAAACAGCCGTTTGATCATCGGATATAAGTGCTTATTTTCGGACTGCCTGTCCGGCTTAAATATGGGGTTCTCCATGTCTGTAAAATTAAAGATTATCAAAATTGGGATATTCCTTGCCCTTATTTCATGCATAGCGGCATGCGGTTCGGATGATGCGGACCCCTCATCAGAAGGCGCATCGGATTACACTCTCGCAAAAAGACTTGACAGCTATGAATTTGATCCCGCTTCACCCCTGATCGACCGCGTGAATGAAGCGCCGGACTTTGTCCTTTCTTACCTTGAGGACGTCATGGACGCTACCCAGGTCTATACACCCTATACCCCTTCAGATACGGAGATGGAAGATATTCGGGATTACCTGGGTCTCCTTCCCGAGAGCTATATGGAGACCCTTCAAGAACGGTTGATTGCCGTATATTTTATCAACAACTGGACCGGGAGCGGGGCTGCGGACTATGTGTTTAATTCTGACAATGAGGTGTACACGTATATCATTGTCAACCCGGAGATAATGAGACATGATGTCTCGGAATGGATTACCTACAGGGAGACATCCTGTTTCATTACGGATGATGAAGAGGACAGGGGCATAACAATAACAGTGGACTGCGGCAATGAATATACGGGCTTAATGGTCCTGTTGATTCATGAATCGAGTCACGTTATGGATTTCGCGCATCATTACACGCCTTATGTACTCGAAGGGATAGGGCAATCTGTTTCGGAGACGGATTTCGTGAAGGGCATCTGGACAGATTATGACATCCCGGTGGAAGACGCCGATTTCAGCATGAGGGACTATATCACCTTTTACGGGAAATATAATGGGCCGATGATATATGCCTCACAGGCCTCCGCGCTGTACGAGGACCTGGAAAACACGCCCTTTTCATCCCTATATGCCAGCCAGAACTGGGCTGAGGATTTCGCGGAATATTGCACCTGGCGCTACTTCACAAACCGACTTGGCCAGCCTTATATTATCACTGTATCCCGGGATGGAGTGACCGAGATGATATATGAACCTATGCAATCATATCAGGTACGGGAAAGAACAGGAACTCCCCTTTTTTGATATCTTGCATCCCTGCAGAGAAAGGATCAGATGTTGATTGTTGCATGTTTTATCCAGGGCGTTCGATGTTGAACGTTGGAAGCTCATCTTTGTTTTCAGTTCTTTCCTGCTATCCTGTTTCCTCTTTTCTCTATACTCTATTCTCCTTCCGGTTCTATTCCCTTTAATATGCAAGCCGCCTGCCCCGCCTGCCACAGCCCAAGATAAAAAAGCGGGAGCGCGATTCCCGTTCATGGTCCGTACCCCCGCCTGCCTTTATCTCTTTAGTCCGGTAAATCGGTGTCCTTGTCTTAAGATGCTTTTAGGATCAAGGTCCCGCCGCCTGCCAGCGTATGGGTGCCGCTTTCCGCTGCCACGGCGTTGATTGTAACGCCTGAGGGGGCGTCAATCTGTGAAATATCAACATCCCCCATTATTGTAACACTGGAATCCCCTGTGGCAATCCACCTGCTTTGCCTGTCAAGCGTGATATAGGCGTCTTTGACCGCGCCCCTCAGTGTCGCGCCCTCAAGGTACACCGCCATCGTCCTTTCGGGATCTTCATGTATGATGTCACCTGCTGCATCCATATCCTTGAACGTCGCGTGGATCCCGTAAACCGTATTTCCCTCCACGGGCGTGGCATTGGGATCCTCGTTCACAATCGACTTGATCAGAACGCCGGACTCGGTCTTGATCTTCACATCATCAAACGTGAGAACCACATTGTGGCTCTTTATTATGGCCACGGGACTTTTGCATGTTATCTCACCGCCATCAACCTTCAGGGTGCTGACCTCTGTGTGCGAACCTGTAACACAATGGGACAGGAGGAAATAGGTGCCGCAATTCGCCTTTGTATCCCTGAATTCGGCGGCGCTCTGGCCGGCCATGATTATGGCCATGCATGCGGTGTCAAATTCGCAGTTATTGAAGACATCATGACACAGGATATCCGCATAGGCCCCGTAGCCGCTCTTGGTCGTAATTATCTTGCAGTTGTTCGCTTCAAGATATACAGCCTCGCTTGCCGCGTCCGTTGAAAGCGCCCCCCACCCGTCGGCAATGATGGTGCTGTTGTAAAAGTAGCTGTATCCGTTGCTCATCGTAACATGGGTGCGGCTGTTGCCGTCAATCTCCAGCGCCCTTTTCTGGGCGGTGGAAGTGTACTCAGGCTCAAAGGGAGCGTCATGGGCGACTATCGTGGAGTCATAGACCTTCAGGGTGGCATAATTTGTCGCTGAAGTCGCGCCCCTTGACTTTCCGCTGGTGGTAACATTCACATTTCTCAGCACTAGTGTGCCGTAGTTGTCGGCCGCTGCCCCGGTTGACTTACCGGCCAGCCCCATGCCGTCCCCGGAAAGATTGATCTCCGTGTCGGCAATGGTGTATTCCGGCCCCACACCTTCTACATAGATACCGCCGATATTCCCCTCTTCAGCGCTGATATTGACACCCGACGCATAATTATCCTTTATCTCCCCTTTGGTCACCGCGGATCTCCTAGATTCCTTGGAGATATATTCTCCGTTCTTTACATAGATCGCCGGGATCGATTCCACGCCGCCGCCCCTTCCTCCGGGGCCGGCTGCCATATCACCGCCTCCTTCCCCTCCGGTGTCGCGGGGCCATTTTTCCATTATCTCCTGTATGGTCAATATCTTCAACGCCGGACGTTCAAACTCTACAACAACGCCCTTGATTGATTTCCCCTCGACCTGCTTATTCGCCTCGCATGATACAAAAAACATCATAAGCATGGCCGCTGCGCCTGACACTAAGACACTCTTGATAAATAATCTTTTCATGATTGTCTTACCCTCCTTGTAAAAATAGTTATATGGTTGTTTCGGATATGAACTTGCCATAAGGCAGCTGGTTTAATTTTAAAGCAGGGATTGAATGAATCAAAAGTCCTTTTATCTTGCCGCCCAATATATGGGATTCGCTTTTATATATCAAGCAAATTTCAGCACTCTGCCGTACGTCATCGGTCATCGTCGTCTATAACTATAAATTGTCCTTCCTACAATTTTCCTTCACAGTCTCCCCAAAAAGGCTTGTTCTTTCCTTGCTTTTCGAATATTAATAAATAATCAAACAGATTTCATCATTGCTTGAAAATTGAAGGATAAAGTCCTGATCATAACCGGATTTTATATATTTCAGGTATAAATTTCGATGCCAAAAGACATAACCAGGGATTTAAAGACAAATCATCTGTCAGCCTTTTCATTCGCGGTTCTTTTATGCTTTTTCTTTTCCGGGCTGGCCGGCCTTATCTATCAGATACTCTGGCTGCGCATGATAGACAAGGTTGTAGGAAGCGCTCCCTTTGCCGTGGCCACGATCCTGTCCATCTTCATGGGCGGGCTTGCCCTGGGAAGTTGGTTCGCGGGAAGGTACATCGACCGTATCAGCTCAAGGTCCAGCCTCATATCTCTCTACGGCAAGGTGGAAGCCGCAATAGGTATATATGGCCTGTTGCTTCCATTCTTGATCATCCTGATCAAACCTTTATATGTGCTGGCATACAATTCTCTTTTTACGCATTTTCTATTGTACAGGCTCTTCACATTCTTCGGCTGCTCCCTCCTTCTTATAGTTCCCACGACCCTTATGGGTGTCACACTGCCCCTGTTGTGCCGGTTTTATGTGGAAGACCTGGGGCATATAGGAGCCCGAACCGGACGGTTGTACGGACTCAACACTATAGGGGGTGCAGCAGGAGCGTTGCTCTGCGGCTTCTTTCTTATCGCTGGATTAGGCATATGGGGGAGCGTTTTCACGGCCGCGGGAATCAATATCCTGATCGGCGCCATATGCATGGGACTTGGCAGGGGCGAAAGGCCCCTTGTCTACAGGCCGGTCGGCAAGGGCAAAGGTAAAAGTAAGCCAAAAGAAAAAAAGGGACAAAGACTCCCTGAGATTATTTCCCCTGATGACAGGGTGATTACTACGCTGGCCCTCTGGATATTCGGGATATCGGGTTTCTGCTCCATGGCCTACGAGGTCTATTGGGCCAGGTTGCTGGGGCTTATCCTCGGCCCTACCACCTTTTCATTCAGCCTTGTAGTCTCTACCTTTATCATAGGGCTGGCCATTGGAAACCTCATCTTCGGTTGGCTGGCTGACAGGGCCAAGGGAACATTCCGTCTGCTCGTGATAACACAGGCCTGTGCCGCTTGCCTTGCACTCATTGTAAGCCAGTTCCTGGGCAACAGTCAGTTCTTTTTTTCAAAACTGATCTACACCTTCCAGGCTGATTTCGGGGAAAAGATCCTGGTACAGTCAGTTGTACTGTTTTTTATCCTGGTCGGCCCGACCATCTTCCTGGGCGCCACATTCCCGCTGGTAAACAGGATCTATGCCCGGTCCCTTCCTGAGATCGGCAGGTCCATCGGCACGGCCTATGCCGTGAATACGTCAGGCGCAATACTGGGCTCCTTTGCCGCGGGTTTTATTCTGATCCCCCTCCTTGGAAAGGAGAACGGCCTGAGGTTAACGGCGGGGCTCCAGCTTTTCTTTCCACTCCTTGCAATGACCTGGCTGATTTTAAAGTCAGGAGAGAGGAGACGCGCGGTTGTCACAGGCCTGGTTACACTGTCACTGGGTCTTCTGCTTCTGATATTATTTCCCTCCTGGAACCACAATATCCTGTCCAGGGGCTGGTATCACCGCTTCGACCCCTTTGCGAGGTATTTCAGTACAACCTCGTGGTTTGACGCGGTCTGGAAAGGTCCATCAAAATTCGCCGGTCATGTCACCGGCAATGAGGTGGTTTTTTATGGTGACGGCATTGGAGGGTTTACTACTGTAGAAAAATGGTACAACCCGCTGGGCAGGGTTAATTACACCATGATGAATAACGGCAAAGAAGACGCATCTTCCCACGGTGACAGATTAACACAGACCCTTCTTGCCCATGTCCCTCTCCTGTTTAGTCCTGGCCCTGAAAAAGTCATGGTGCTGGGGCTCGCCTCAGGCATGACCGCTGGCGAGGTGCTGCTCTATCCCGTCAGGCAGCTGGATGTGCTGGAGATCAATGACCAGGTGATTAAGGCGGCCGAGATATTCAGCACATGGAATAACAACTGCCTCACTGATCCAAGGACCCGCATCATAATGCAGGACGGGAGAAATCATCTTGAGCTGACCGATAAGAGATATGACGTGATTGTATCGGAGCCATCTAACCCGTGGATGGCCGGCATGGCCAATCTCTTCACCCTTGACTACTTTAGAACCGTTAAGGGTCGGTTGACAGGGAACGGGATATTCGTGCAATGGATACATTCCTATGAAATGGACTGGCCTGCCTTCTCCATGGCCGGAAGGACCTTCGCGGAGGTCTTTCCTGACGGCCTGTTAATGAAGATGTTGTCGTCGGATTATCTTCTCGTTGGATTTGCAGGCAAAAAGAATCTGGATCTTGAAACAGCCGAAAGGAATATTGACTCTGCGCTACAGTCCCGGAACATTACCATTCGGGATCCAAGGGTGATATTCAACCTGATCATTACTGAAGATCTCAAGGGTTTTTTCGGCACCGGACCTCTACATACGGACAATTGGCCGCACCTTGAATTTGCCGCGCCAAAAAACCTTGGCAGGAGCGACGACTCCATAGAAAAAAGAATCAGGAATGAAGGCCGGCTCTCTGAAGAAACGAAAAAGATAATCGAATCATCCAAGGGTATTGACTTATCGCTGGACACACTGGAGTTACTGACCGCGGATTTCTCTCCACCATTCAGGGATGTTGACCTCAATGGGGCTACACCTGCACAGTTTTCGAGGTATCAGGGCATATTAAAAGATTACTGCAGCAATGAGAATGTCGACAACTATTCAATATTTCCGGACTATGATCTCCAGATACAGTGCGCGCAGATCCAGCTCGGCAAAATACAGGAC
>JAFGIC010000405.1 GCA_016929815.1 Deltaproteobacteria bacterium | reverse complement strand
TGGATCCGGGTCGCCGAACATCCCAACGCCTGGACCCAGGACGAGGGCAAACCTAAAAGTCTTGCCTATGCCGAAGCCATAAAGAAGGCAAAGATCGACATCATCACCTGCCCCAGCTCAGGGTTCCATGACCCGGTTGAGAATGACGGCTTCATCGCCAGCGGTAAGACGGACATGGTCGGCATGACCACGCCCCTTTTTGCCGATCCGGAACTGGTCCGAAAGCTGCAGGAAGGCAGACCCGACGATGTTATTCCATGCATCGCCTGCGGGGATTGTCACGGTATCAGCATGAACAATCCGCCCTGGTACAGCACATGTGCCTTAAACCCGAAGTGGGGCCTGCCGGCCTATCAGGTGAATGGATTCACCCAGCCGAGGATATCCAAGAAGGTTGCCGTGATCGGCGGCGGCCCGGCCGGAATGAAGGCGGCCATGATAGCGGTTGAAAGGGGCCATAAGGTGACCCTATACGAGAAGGATGCCGCCCTGGGAGGGCTGTTGAAAATCTCGGACAACAGCAGGTGGAGGTGGTATTATAAAAAATTGAAGGAATACTATATCCACCAGGTGGAAAAGGCCGGGGTCGATGTCAAGCTGAATACGGAGGCAACGCCCGAGATGATCAAGAAGGCAAAATACGACACGATACTGGTGGCAACCGGTGCAGAGGTGGTTGCCTCAAAGATGAAGGCAACCGACACCAAGGTATATAATATCCTGGAGGCATATGCCAAAAAGGACGAGATAGAGAAAAACGGGAAAAACGTGGTGGTCATAGGCGGGGGAAAATTCGGCCTGGAGGCCGGCGTCGGAGCGCTTCTTGACGGCCACAAGGTAACGGTGCTGGCGTCCGGGAATGAACTGGTAGAGCCTGAACTAAGGGGCGCCCACAACATGTCGCAACAGGAAGATATATATAGAAGCAGTCCTGATTTCACCTCTGTCCTGCAGGCAACCGTCAAGAGTATCAACGGCGGAAAAGTAACCTACACGGATTCAAGAGGCAGTGAGAAGTCCATTCAGGCCGACAGCGTCATTCTATGGAATGGCCTCAGGCCCAGGATGAATGAGGCTGAAAAGTTTTTCGGCTCTGCCGACGAAGTCCTTCTCGTCGGTGAGTGTACCGGACGTGGCGGTACGATTCAAAGGACCATTAGAAGCGCATTCTTTACAGCGTCACAGGTGTAATGCATAAAGCCGTAGCAATCAGCGGTCGGCTAAACGCAAGAAAAACTAGATCAGCATTCCGGTAAAATGAAGGCATGGAAGACCGGATGCCTTTAGAATAAGGGGATGGAATTCAATATATCAATCGGTATTCTGAATCCGTCCCCTTTAATCACAGTAAAATCAGAGGCCCTCAGAACAACAATAAGGTTAGCCGGACAGTTATGGAGACAATCATTCAAGGAGCCATTTTATAATGACAAACGAAACAAAGGCCGGTTCAGACACTTCTCTATGGAACGGCGATTTTACGCTTCTCTTTTTTGGGAACTTTTTCATGTACCTCAGTTCCATTATGATCATGCCCGTCCTGCCGCTATACCTGTCACAGGTGGGCGGAAACAATTTTCAGATAGGGCTTATAATGGGTTGTTTCACCCTCTCCGCCATTCTGATACGGCTCTTTGCAGTCAAGATAACCGGATGGCTTGGGGGCATGCTGTTCCTGATGACGGGACTGATCACCTGCGGTTTGGCCGCATGCGGTTATTATATCACCGCCATCATCTCTCTTCTCTTCCTGTTCAGGGTCCTCCACGGATTCGGGTTCGGGAGCAGTACAACCATGTTCAGCGCCATGGTCTCAAATATCATTCCAAAGGACCGCATGGGCGAAGGCATGGGCTTCTTCAGCCTGGGGATAGTCACAGCAACTGCCATAGGCCCCTTTATCGGAACGACCATAACACTGATGCACAATTATCAATGGATCTTTCTGCTGTCTTCAGGACTTATCCTGGTATCCATGTTACTGACCGTATTAAGCAAGGCCTGCCGGGGAAATGAGGACATGGCAAGAGGCGCCTCCTTAAGGATATCCATCTCCGATTTCTTTGAGAAAAGGGCCCTTTTCCCCTCCTCCCTCGCCTTCTTCATGGGCTTTGCAATGGCAGGGTTTTTTACCTTCATGGTCCTGTTCGGCAATGAGGCAGGTCTGGAAAAAGGCGTGGGCGCCTTCTTTCTTATTATGTCTGTGGCGGAATTTCTGATTCGTTTTATATCCGGGAAATTATACGACAGGAAAGGATCTTTTGTCGTGCTCGTTCCGGGTATAATAGCCTGCCTGGCAGGAACCGTCCTCCTGGGCTGTTCCAGAAACATGCCTTTATTCATGGCATCATCGATATTCATAGGCATAGGCATGGGCATGATCTTCCCTGTACTGCAGGGCTGGGCATTGAAATTTACTGAGCCCAATCGAAGGGTAGCCGCAAATGCGACATTCTTTAATTTTCTGGACGGAGGAATGGCAACAGGCGCCATAATACTTGGTATTATTGCCGAGGCATCGAGCTACTCCCTGATGTATCTTTATTCAAGCATTTCCTTTGGCCTTCTTCTCATCTTGTATCTTGTCCGGCATGCAAAAACAAGGCAAGGGGAATAACATAAAAAAAGAAGAGACAGAGATGAAATCAAAAGATGGATTTGAGTTAAATCAAAAAGCCGGCTCAGTGCCGGTGCTTCGGATTGTGGGGACGATAAAAAATAACGTCAAGGCCCCCTTTTTATCCGCGGGACACAACGGAATCAATATGCAGGGAGAAATAAATGAAGTAAGGAGAGAAATACGCAAACAACGCGGGTATGTCTCGGACATAATCATTGATGAAGAACTGATCCGGACCCTGGACGGGATTGAAGGGTTCTCTCATCTCATCGTGTTGTACTGGGGACACAAGGTCCCTGAAAAAAGCCGCCATTTGACACGTGTCCACCCCATGGGAAGAAAGGAGCTCCCCCTTACGGGTATCTTTTCCACATGCAGTCCCGCCAGGCCCAATCCTTTGCTGCTCACCGTTGTGAGACTGCTGGAACGGAAAGATAACATACTTAAGGTCGCAGATCTTGACGCGGTGGACGGAAGCCCTGTTATAGATATAAAGCCCTATTTAAAGGATTCCTACTGTCTTGAAGACTCGACAACCCCTGGATGGATGAGCAAACTGATAGAGGAGATAAGGGAAAAGGAAAAAGAATAAACCTTATCTATCCTTTATGGGCTCGGAAATACAGTACCCCTCCATTGATCCCGATACGGTCGTAGTCAAGACCGCTACGGGCGCATACATCCTTAAAGTCCGACTCTCTTAATGAATGAAGATCGCGTTTGGGGGCTATCCTTGACCACAGGGCATCAAATTCCCTGTTGATCCCGACAGCCGGGCAGCTGCAGATCATATTGCCGCCCTTTTTCAGGGTCCTGGCAACTTCTGTAATACACCTCCGGTATTGCGGTATCATATGGAGCGATGTGTCTATCAGAATAAGATCAAAGTTGTCTTCAGGAAACGGCAGTTCCTCCGCGTTCCCCTCAATAAGCGCGTATCTGCGAAACCCCTTTTTTTTAGCCTTTTTTACCGCCTGCATGAGCATGGCATATGATAGATCAAGCCCCGTATAGTCGTTGCTCTTATCAATATGAGGTATTGCACCCCCGGTTCCACAGGCTATGTCAAGGACAACCGCATCCCTTAATGGTGAAATCACCTCATGCATAATCTCCGAGTGTCTCCCGGCATCTGCCTTATGTATGCGAGGACGCACCCAGCAGTCCTGAAGAAGGTCGTACAGGAACATAAAGGCGCCGAACTTTCCGATCCTTTTCCTGTTTTTATCGGACAGATCTTCGGGCAATGCACGTATAATGCCGTTCTTATCCGGAAGAGGAAGATTATCCCGTTTCATATATACCTCC
>JAFGIC010000404.1 GCA_016929815.1 Deltaproteobacteria bacterium | reverse complement strand
CAAAAGAGAATTTTGAAAAGAGTTCGATCATATATGGTGATATTAATGACTTTATAGAACGGACATGGGGAAGGGAACGATACGAAAGCGCTATGGCTGCATATGAAGGATCTGTGATCATCCATGACGTGGCCAGGAAAAACAGCATAGTTCATACAGACTATGAGGACATAGTCCACGCGCCCTTTGAGAATATAATATTTACCCACAGCCCTGACAACCTTACATCCATCAGGCCCATCCTGAGTTCCGGAAAGAGGATTGTCTTAAGCGGCGGCAGGCTTTTTGAATCGGTAAGGGGAGAGCCGTTCCCTTTTGACGCTGATGTTTATATAAGACATTTTACGTGCAACTTTGTCGGATATGCCTCTGAAAAAGGCAGTTACAAAATCATTGAAAAAGACGGCCTTTTGGGCCCTGTTGACGTTGACACACCTGGAGACGGTCTTATGAGGGTGGACCTCTATCAGGATATCAGGGGCGAGTATTTCCCTGCGCTGACACGACATGATCAATATTACCGCATCAGGCCGGACAGCAGGGTGGAACTGGTTACATCCGACGCAGAACTGAGTTCAGGCAGGATTGTTGAAAACATGAGACCCAAACTCATGAAAAGTAAATGATCTTCTTCATGCCTCGTGAGTTCAGTAAAATAAAATAGGAGCAATAGATATGACCCCATTAAAAAAATATGCGGTTGTTTTTTTTCTCATTAGCCTGTTAACGTTGATCCTGTCTTCATGCTCAGGCGTGCCAGTGCTGAATGTCAACTACAGGTCGCCGGTTAAGGCCGCCCCGCTTGAGGGAATTAAGGTCTTTCTGGAGATAAGAGACTCCAGGACGGACAGGGAAATATTCGGCGAGGGAGCAAAGGAGGACTTCCTGAATGCCCCGGAAACCATATCCCTTTCTGTTGCCGAGGGAAACGAAAAAGGCTTCAAGATAGGCCTGTTCCCTATTGACGAGCTGATGCAGGAGATCTTCAGGGAAAGACTGCGGTGTCTGGGCCTTGAGGTTAATACCGTTTTGAATAACAAGGGTGATGAACCGGTGGTTGTCATTGACCTTCAGACCTTTAAACTGGATCTCACTAAAGGCACAGTCAAAAGGACATGGACTGCCGGCATGGCCTACAGCGTTGAGATATCCGATAAAGGGAAGGTCCTCGCAGGCACCAGGATAAGCGGCCAGAGCGAGAAAATGAAGATCATAAGGAGGAAAGAGGCCGACTCCCTTATGAGCGACCTTGTAACCGACCTTGCAAACAGGCTGGATGCCGCGGCCCTTTTCAGGCAGGCAGGTTTGATTTAGTTATTTCCCCGTACAAATCCGGTCTCCTGTCCTTGAAACGGTCGTTCAGGGTTGTTATTGATTTGTCGCGCGCCCTTTTGACATCTATATCAACAACTACAATCCCGGCCCCGTCTCTGTTCATGGATGCCAGGAGACTGCCTCTGTTGTCCACTATCTGGCTTTCACCTGTAAATACCAGGGGCTCTTTGCCTCCCCTTGCCTCTGATCCTGTCCTGTTTGCTGTAATGGAAAAGACCCCGTTTTCAAGGGACCTTGTAATCATGGCCTTATGGCAACCATACAACACAAGATTTGCCGGATGACAGATTATATCCGCGCCGGACAGCGCTAGACTCCTTGCCGCCTCCGGAAACCACCAGTCAAAGCATATCATGACGCCCAGCCGGGCAATGCCTATATCAAATACCATAAACCCGGTATCTCCGGGATCAAAAAAATATTTCTCTTCATAAAACAGGTGGGATTTCCTGTACCTGCCGATAAATCCTTCCGGCCCTACAACCGCGGCTGAATTGAATAAGCGCGCCCCGTCCCTTTCCGCCATGCCGAAGACAAGGTGCATCTTCTTTGAGCGGGCAATTTCCATCATCGACCTGCATGTATCCCCGTAGGGCATCTCCTCAGCCAGTCCAAATGCCTCTTCTTTTGATACGAACTGGTACCCGGTATTGAACAATTCAGGCATGACGACAAGATCCGCGTCCGCGCCTTCAAGTTCCGTAACGGCCTGCCTGACGTTCTTTTCCACCAACCCGAATTCGGGATTGCCCTGATATGCGCCAATCTTCATAATGCAGAGATTTTATTTAAGCACCTTGGAGAGATTTATAAAATTACTCCTGTCAAAGCTCAGGGATTTGAAGAAGGAGAGAAGGTCCGTCGAATCCCATCTGACCGACGTGTATATATTATTGATGCCCTGCTCATTGTAATATTCAAACATCTTTTTGGTCATGGCCTTGCCTATACCCTTACCCATGAATCTCGGATCGACACATATCAGCGCAATCCACGCCCCCTTTTCAATTCCAAAACCCCCTGAGAGTATATAGCTGAGAATAAAGCCTACCACCTTGCCGTTTAATTCCGCGGCAAAGCTGGAGGCCCAGGTGCCCGTAAGGGTCTGCTCTTCAAGCAATCTGCTGAAGTCAATGGTCTCGGAATTTTTGACAATGGAATGATAAATACGATCTATATCTTTACTGTCTTCAATTCTCAAGCTTCTAACCAGAAGATTATCCATGTATGAGACCCTTTCGGTTGATAAAATTAACTGACCCTGATTATCTTTACATAATGACCGACCCAGTCAGGCGGAAGATAAACCCTGCCGCTGTTTCCGCTCAGCTT
>JAFGIC010000007.1 GCA_016929815.1 Deltaproteobacteria bacterium | reverse complement strand
CGGTACCGTTGATAATGGCGACATCGCCGATACGGATCCGGTTTTCAAATATGACGAAAAGCCCGCTGATAACGTCACGAACGAGATTCTGAGCACCGAACCCCACGGCCAGACCGACAATCCCGGCAGCGGCAAGCACGGGGCCGATCTGGATGCCGAACTCATCCATAATCATAATCACGGCAACAAGCAGGACGCCAATCACGATAATATAACGGATTATATCACTCAGGGTGTCCACCCGCTTCTGGAATTCGTTGTCCTTATCCTTTTTTAGAAATGAAAAAACGCGTGTTGATAAAAATCTTGCCAGTTTTATGGCTATCATTGTAATTAAAATAATAATGAGTATCCTGACGCCACTTGTTAAAAACCATTGAATCGCTGTGTTCAAATATTCTTTCATTTTTATCTGCATCCTCCATTCACTCAGGCAGTTGTGAAATAATTAAAGACTTAATATCTACTTTTTCGCAGTCAGTTCCTGACCGAGTACACGTCCCAGGGTCATTGCCATACCCAGTGTAAGACCAGGGATGGGCGAGGAATATTGCACGGCAAATCTTCCGCCGCTGCTGTTGCCGCTGGCATAAAGGTTCACGATCGGGTTGTAATTATAATCCAGTACACGCTGATATTCGTCAATGACCAAGCCGTTCAGGGTTACAGTCCCGGTCATTGGCCTCTCTTCAATGCTATACATACCAAAGAAAGGTCCTTCATTGATAGGAAGGAGCATCTTGGGATCACGGCCAAAATCTTCATCTTCGCCGTTTTCACAATATCTATTGTATGTCTCAATTTCAGCCTTTACGGATGCCTTCATCTCTTTGTCGAATCCCATATAACCTAAAAGTTCCTCCAAGGTATTGGCGCCCCATGCACACACAGTCCCTCCTCTTCCGGGGTCGGCGCCTTTTGCGCCCCTTTCCACCCAGGAGGCAAATAGCGCTTCGTAATCCAGCGTGTCCGAAGCGCCAACCGGCTGTGAGAAATGTTCCGGGGCGCTGCGGGACATTAAGTCCGCCCATTTTTTATCAAAGAATGCATAATATCTGCCGGGTTTCATACGTTCGGCACGCATAAGCTGGCCATAGACCCCCATAAAAGTCTCATCTGTGAAACGTTTTCCCTTGCTGTCCAGCCATACAAAGGGGCTCCCCCAAGGATTCATGGCTTCTGAAAAACCGGCGCCCCAGCGCAGCACGTTGCTTGCATAATTATCACTCCGGAACATCACCTGAGGAGATACAAGGGCACGCGGGCATGGGTCCATGGAGCCGCCGGCCCATAAGCCCATCTTGATAACACTTCCATCACGGCCGAATCCGGAACAGCGCAGTCCACCGGTAGAAAGACCATGGCTTTCATATAACCAGCGCTGTTCATCCTGCAGCGCAAGATACATCTCAGGATTTCCACCGTAATCGCCGCCTGCAAGAACCACTGCCTTTCCCGCCATGAACATGATATATCTGCCTTCCGGATTTTGAGCAATCACACCGGTAACCGTTGTCCGGGGAACTGCTGCATCCACCATTGTTACCACACCGTTACGATCTACAGTTTCTCTCTTTTCCGTAATATCCGCGATCTCAGTAACCAGGACTACACCCCTGTGACCCCAGTACCAGGCAGCCCCCTGCTTTTCCGCCCTTTCAATAAGTCCAGGGGCGGTCTTCTGATAATTCAGATGGACACAACCTTTCCAGCATTTAAAACTATTGATCTTACCGCCCATCTTAAAATAATCCATATTGGAATTCAGATTTTCAATGGTAGCGCTGTCCCTTACTTCCTGAGGGGCATTCTCCAGCAGCCAGTCCACCATCTCTCCACTGTGATCCGTAAACTTTTTTACCAGGCGCGGATTCGTTCTGTTGTGGGAGCGGCGCTGAAATTCTGCGATAAATTCACTTTTTTTAATCTTCGGCAGGCCATGATTCAGACAGAATTGGGAATTTATAGAGGCAATATGATGTAAACCATAATATGAAATATTATTTTTCCCCTGAGATTCAATTACAGCAACCGTTGCCCCGTTCTCCGCCGCAGCAAAGGCACACATTGTACCTGCATTTCCCCCGCCTACAATGACGATATCCGTTTTTATGGTATCCGCAATCTCATCATCACCTATTACCGGAGGTTCACCCAACCAGGCGGGATATTTAGTATCTGTCCCGACAGGGTATGTAATGGTTCCAGCGTTGCCCGGGCTGGTTTCAAGAACCTTTGCTGCTGCAACTCCTGCCGCACTTGCTGCAACCCCCTTGAGAAAATATCTGCGTGATAATTTCATAATTTCTTCTCCTTGGATTTATAAAGAGAAACTGAAAGGGACACTAAATTTTTTATTAGTGCCCATCCATAAAGAAGGCATTTATGGATGGAGCTTTCAGGTTTCAGCGATTAGCATTAAGCTAATTCATTGAATTAATAAGGTTTTGCTGATCCCGCCTTGGCGGGACTGACAGCGTGAATCCGAAAACACTAATTTTCGGACGGACACTAAGTGGATAAAAATCGGTTAGTATTTATTGTTAAACGGAGCAAGATATTTGATCTTACACCTTGTCTATAGTAAAATACATGATTATATAAATGAAAACAATATGTACTTGGAGGTTTACCATGACAGCGACAAAATTTTTTTCCATGGGATTTATAGCACTTCTTTTTTTGGCGGCATGTGCTACAGCAAAGGTGGATACATCAGAAAAATATAATTTTGACAACCAGTTGGAGAGTGTGTCAGAAATCACCAAATTCAACATGATGGGATGGGAACACGTGGACAGGATGTCTTTTATTTTACAGACAACCCCGAGCGATTACTATCTGTTTGTCTTGAACCATCCCTCAGACGAGTTGCCCTTTGCCGAAAATATCCATATCTCCAGCACAGGCTCATTTGTAAAGCCCGGATACAACAATGTTACCGTATATGGTCCCAGCTCTACTGAAAAATATGTGATCAATAAAATCTATAAGTTCAAGAACTATGAGCAGGCAAAGGAAATCAGAAAACAGATAACGGGTGAAAAGTAAATTACTCACCGCAAGCGGCGCGGTATAGATAATTCAGAATACAGGAGTCAGAATAACAATATATTACTGTGCTTTTCCCTTTTGTTCGGTCTATTTTTTCTGTATGTTTCATACTCTAATTTTATATTTATGAATTCTTGACTCTTTGCGCCCTGAGGTTTAAAATATTTATAGATTAACCGCCAAAGGATTCAACAAATTCAAAATAAAAAATATTTTAAAAACGGAATCGTAGAGTCGGTTAATAAAAATATGGAGATTCTTGGATGCACTTTGAAACAAGAACGGCATCACTGGAATCCAAGATAAAGGCACAGTCTTTTTTGGGGCTGTGCCTTTATTTTTATGGCATTGTCATGTTCCTTATAAAATCATGATAACATTAAACATCATAAATAACTCAGCATCCAGTTTGAACAGACCTAAATAGTGCCCATCCATAATAAAGGCATTTATAGATGGAGCTTTCAGACTTCGACGAGCTCAGTCGAGTCGCGGTCAGTCCCGCCAAGGCGGGATCAGCCAATTAATTGAATTAATAAGGTTTTGCT
>JAFGIC010000403.1 GCA_016929815.1 Deltaproteobacteria bacterium | reverse complement strand
CCCGTCCGTATATCGGCACGCATACCCAGGGCGTTGCCTATTATCGCTGAACTCTCTTTTTCACGATAAGGCGGTGTGGTCGTGGCAAAAAAGACCCCATCCAGTTTTGCCATGTCGTATCCTTTGGTACATTTCCGAGCGGCACTGACAGCCATTGTAAGGCTGTCCTCATCATAATTGGCTATCGCCTTTTCTCCAGGCATATTACCCCCGCCTATCCAGCCCATTGCTGCGGAGATAATCTTGCGATTAAGGCGATACCGTGGTATATGCACGCCATAAGAGGTAATTCCAATATCTCCCATTTTCTTTCCTTCCTAATAAAATAGATTCTGATGTTTATATTTATAAGGTACTTAACAGGTATTGAAATACAAAACCGCTAATTTTTAACATTCCTGATCTTACATGTCAATACCGTAATGCCGGTATAAAGATAATACCATTAGGCAATCATCATAATCCGGAATGATAGCCACTTTTGAGGGAATATAGAGAATCGACAGATGCATGTCAAATAAAATCCAGCCGTGTGGTATTAAACGTTCCTTATTATCTTTTAATTAAAAGTATGCGTCCCTTCCCTCAGATGTGCAGTTGCACGAAATTTTGATGTGAAATCCTTGTAAGCCCTTTTGACTGCGTCTTCCGCCAGGTCAAGTGCCTTCGCAGCCTCGCCTTCGGGGATCTTTTTCTCCCACGCATACAGGAGATGATCAAGGTTCTCGAATGAGATCCTGAAGAAAAACTCCTGGTCCGTAACAGGAAGGCTGAAGGTGTCCGGGCTGGGCTGGCGGTTGATGATCTCCGGTATCACCTTCAGGTATTCGGCAAGCTGATATATCTGATTTTTATATAGATGGGTAATGGGTTCAATATCAGTGCCGCCGTCGCCGTATTTGCAGAAATCCCCCAGTATGAACTCTGTGCGGTTGGTAGTGCCCACAACAAGGAGATTCCATCGTTCCGCCTCGGCATAGAGGTGCAGCATCCGGGACCTTATCTTTATATTGGCGAAAGAGGTAATGGCCCTGAATTCATCAAGATTCATGCGTTTTTTCTTTATCTCTCCGTCCGGCATCTGGACCTGGAGTAAATAAAAACTGAAGGTATCACGCTCAAGAAGGTCAGTTGGTAGAGTTATATTATATTTATATCCCGGCTCATATTCAGGAACCAGTTGCTTTAAAAAATCATCCCGCCATTTGTAGTTAACAACACTGTCAACTGTTGGTGTAATATCGATCTGGCGATGTTCTATGCCCAGCTCCTTAGCATGTTTAAAGGCATATTCGCTGCTGATAGGATTTGACTCCCTTTCAGGAAGTATGAGGCCTTTTACCTTCTCTTTACCGAGGGCATGGACACAGACGGCGGCTATCATGGCTGAGTCAATGCCGCCGCTCAAACCGACTATAACACCCTTTCTCCGGAAGATCACATTTACCTGCTCCACAATAAATTTTGAGAGCTTCTCCAATTCCTCGGCTGGATTGATTTTTAAGACATCGCGATTGAAGACCATCAGGGACCTCCTGTGTTAGTTCGGGTTTATATTTGTACTTATAACAGAGTAATAAAGAAATTACAAACATACTAAACTAATGTTCTATCCTTAAAAAATACATTAAAAACAGATAGATAAAAAATATTAAATATTTGTAAAAAAATTTGTTGACAAGGATTACAAATGTAATTAAACTAAATTACAAATGTAATCAATAAAAGGAGTTCGACATGAAAAAGATACCCAAGATATCAGAATCCGAGTGGGTGGTGATGAAGGCAATATGGGCTGAAAATCCCATCACGGCGAATCGAATTGTTGAATCATTATCAGGTTCAACTCACTGGAGTCCTAAGACAATCAAGACTCTATTAAACCGGCTGGTAAAGAAGGGAGCGGTAGGATTTGAAAACAAGGGCAGGGTGTATGACTATTATCCCCTTATAGAAGAGGCGGTCTTTGTCAAAGAAGAAAGCAGGTCTTTTTTAAAACGCGTCTTCGGCGGCGCAATGACCCCAATGCTCGCTACCCTGGTGGAGAGCGAAGACCTGTCCGAGGAAGATATAAAGGACTTAAAGCGTATCCTAAAAAAGAGATAGAGGAGGCGTTATGGAAACCTTGTTTTCCGGATCATTTATTTCTCTTTCATGGCTTATCAGCTACACAAGGGATGTCAGCATACTGATCTGCTTTATATTTTTAATCAAGTCCATAGTCGGGAAGAGGCTCCCCGCATGGTGGAGTTACAGCCTTTGGCTGTTGCTTCTTGTCCGTATGCTTATTCCATGGCGGATTGAAAACCGGCTGAACATATCGAATCTTTTAAATGTGGAGATAGATGCGGATTTCATGAGGCTTATACTCATGGGAAAGGAGACCGGGACCATAGATCTCACGGCAACCGCACCTTCATCTTCAGCCTGGTGGCAGGGATGGCACTTGTCTCTTGACCAGACCCTTTTATTATTATGGCTTGCAGGTGCAGTCGTATTTGGCATCTATATACTTATGAAAAATGCCGGGTTCTGGTTCATGATCAAGGGGATG
>JAFGIC010000402.1 GCA_016929815.1 Deltaproteobacteria bacterium | reverse complement strand
GGCGACCTTCTTTGCCACCTCCCTCAGCATGCCCCCGAAAAGGATGTCATGAAAGGGCAGGAGGACATACCAGTAGATGATGCCGTATAAACCCCTGGGCCTGAATCTTGTCCCGAGCCTCAGCTCAGCGCCTTTTTCCAGAGGGATGATCTCGAAATCAAGGATTGCCTCTCCCGGGAGTTTCATTTCTGCCACCAGGATAAGGCGTCTTGGCGGGCTTACCCCCAGGACACGCCAGAAGTCCAGCGCTTCGCCTACAAAAAGCTGTTCCGGGTGTCTGCGGCCCCTGCGCAGTCCCACTCCGCCCGCAAGGGTGTCCATCCACCCTCGTATCTTCCACAGAAAATCCCCGTAGTACCAGCCATTGACCCCACCGACCCTGCTTATGACCGGCCAGATCTCCTCCGGATGCGCGTCAAGCGACACCTTGAACCCCCCCTGAAGCAGTGTGCCGCCGGAATAGGGGGCGTCGCCGCTGTGGACCCATTCAGGAGGTTTCAATTCTCCAGCGTCCGTCCATCGGGTCTCTACTATCTGTAGCGAATCCTTCTGAATGGCCCTTTTTATGGCCTTTCTACACGTGATCAGGTTCTGAGGGATTATTTTCCTGATGCTTTCATCCCGTACTATAGCCTCATTTACCGCCCCCCTCAGCAACGGCCTGGAGATGCTGGGCGGCATGGGCAGGACCAGCTTTGCAATGGAATATGAAAACTTGCTGCTCAGAACAGACAGGGTTCGGGGGAGATACCTAGGGGTTATGATTAAGGGGTGGCGCAAACCCTTCTCAAGGGCATAAAGGGACAGGAGTTCCCTGTAGGTCAGGATATCCGGGCCGCCTATATCATAGGTATTGCCGATGGTCTCAGTCTTCTTAAGACACTCTGTAAGGTAGATAAGGACATTGCGTATGCATATGGGCTGAATCCTTGTGTCCATTACCCTGGACGGGACTATGATAGCGGGCAGGCGTTCAACAACATACCTAAGTATCTCAAAGGAGGCGCTTCCGGAACCCAGTATCTGGGGGGTGTTTAACACGGTTACAGGCGCCGGTCCTGACTTGAGTATTTCCCCTACCTCGGCCCTGCTTTTCAAGTGGGGGCTCAGATCCTCTGAATCTCCGTACAGTCCCCCGAGGTATATAACACGCTCAACTCCGGATCCAGAAAGGGCATGTACAAAGTTTTGCGCGCCATTTCTGTCGGCCATGGCAAAATCCCTGGGCTCTGAATTCATGGAATGCACAAGGTAATAGGCGGCAAAGCACCCGGTTAATGCCCTTTTTAGTGAGGGGGGATCCAGGACATCCGCCTGGGCCAGTTGGAGATAGGGGTGTTTTGACCATGCCCTGCCCTGCAGTTTTTCCAGGGACCTCGCCATAGCCCTTACAGTGTAGCCAGAGGAAAGGAGAAGAGGGATCAGGCGTCCGCTTACATAGCCTGTGGCGCCTGTTACGAGAATCGGTTTGGTTATCATTGCATCCCCATAGGTTATGGTATATATACCGGCTCCCTCAGGATAAGATCAATGGCCCTCCTGGAGGCATGGGCCAATTGAGGATGGGTTTCACTTATGGCCGCCATTTGCCTCAGGTGGTCGGCGGTCCTTATAATCAATGATGCCAGATCCCCCTCCCCTATACTTATATAGGACAGGATCCTCTCCCAGGACACCCCCCTTGCCCACAGGAACATGACAGCCGCGGGCCAGAAGGGGATGGGCGGATTCTTAAAACCCCTTTTGGTCATAAGGTCTCTGATGCCATCGATTCCTTCAATCACGCGGTCAAAGGCATCCTCCATAAGCCCCAGGTCTTCACGACCCTCTACGGTCATCTCCACCTGCTGATCCCTGTCCCATATGAAAAGGGCTATGCAGCCTGCAGTAGCCTCCGGAGAGAGATCGCTGAAGGCGCCTTTTTTAATGGCCTCCGCAATAAGAAGCGGGTGATCAAGCCTGAGCTTTGACGCCCAGATCCCATCGTCCGTCAGCCGGTCTGCATCATCGGCAAAACCGGTTTCCTTGAGAAACCTTAAATGACGCTTGAAGCTGAGCCAGAGGCCTTCCCCCAGTGTCTCCAAGGTGTCGGCCTGGGAACGGAAATAGGCAAGCGCCCTTCTCAGTTCCCTGTCCCTGGAGAAATGGCATGACTCGAAATGCGCGCATCCCTCGCAGGGCAGTCGGCTTATCCTTTCCTCGGCGGCCTTATCCTTTTCTTCATCCTCGCTTATTTCGGCGCCTGTATCAATAACCTCCAGGGATGAAACGTCCAGGGACCCCAGGAGGATGTTTAATTCATCCTCATTGTTGTCTTCAGGCATACGGATCAGCCTGTCATAGATATTCCTTATCTTGTTTACGGAGACCTTTTTGAACCTTATTCTCCCCCTTTTAAAGCGAAGCCTTTCTGCTGTATTCTGCGCGGCGCAAATGAGCCTTCCGTGATACATGTACGTGCTTATCAGGGCATAGACGGAATCGTCCCTGTGCTGGAAGAGCCTTCCCGGCGTAAGATATGGCTTCAAGAGCCTTACCAGTTTCTTGTTTTTATCCCTCCCTGAGGGCCTTCCGGACTCCCTTTCAAGCTCGCGCCTCCTGTCGATATTTGCTATGATCTCGTAAGGGTCGTCCCTGTCGCAGGCCGCGCGGGGGACAGCCTTTTTTACAAGATTCAGCATCTCGTTCCACTGCCTGAGGATGTATGGATCGGACCTTGCCTGCTGGAATGTGGCAAAGGACAGGTCAAGGAGATTTTTAACCTCCGGGGGTGCATGGGAAAGCAGGAGGTTGAGTGTCATAGAGAAATTGATGCGTATCTGGCTCAGGACCGGTTCAGGAGGTGAGTCTTTGAGTTCGTATATCAGCTGGGGGTCCTGGTGGACGCCGGGTATGATGAGCGCAAAGCCTATGTTGTCCTTTCCCCTCCTGCCGGCGCGTCCTATCATCTGGTGCAGGTCCGTGGCCGTGAGGTCGGCGAACTCCCTGCCGTTGTAACGGTCGCTCTGTAAAAGCGCTACGGTCCTTGCAGGGAAGTTTACCCCGGCAGCAACGGTGGAGGTGGAGAATATGGCCTCCAGGTAGCCCTTATTCATCATCCTTTCTATAAGGACCTTCCAGTAGGGCAGCTGACCTGCATGATGGGATGCGACAAGCGAGTCCAGGAGGGGCCCTGTCTGCCTGTGGCCCTCGAGGTGCGGATAATCCTTTAAAAAGGCATCTACTTCTGCCCTCAGTTTCTCTTTAATCCCGCCCGCTCTTTCCGATGGACCGCATGTCAGGACAGCCTGGTCACAGTCCATCCGGGACTTAAGAAAAAAGATAGCAGGCAGCAGGTCAAAGCTTCTGAGGCATGCTATGATTTCCCCGTATCTTGGGACAGGCCTGCGCCCCCTGTGGCCCTTTTCAAATTCATGGGATGCCATAAATTTCCTGATGCCGGAGGTGAGCCCGCGTTTTCCCGCAAGAGGGGCAATAAGTCCGTCAGGGAAGAGAAACAGCATCTCCAGGGGGACGGGCCTCTCATTGGACCGCACTACAACCGCGTTTGTATCCCTGTTTTTCATGAGCCATGCGCATATCTCATCGGCATTGGATATGGTGGCGGAAAGCATGAGAAGCCTGACCCTGGAGGGGAGGTATATAAGCACCTCCTCCCAGACCACCCCCCGGTCCTGGTCGCTCAGGTAATGGGCCTCATCCAGGATAACCAGATCCGCGTTTATGCTTGCGCCCTCTTGCATGGCGTCATATAGCTGGTTTCTGAGTATCTCGGTGGTCCCCACAATGATCGGGGCGTCCGTGTTTTCCTTCCTCTCTCCTGTCACGATCCCGCATGCATCCTGGCCGAATTCCCGGATAAAGTCCTGGTAAAGGGAGTTGGACAGGGCCTTGAGCGGAGACGCGTACCATACCCTTTTGCTGTTTGCGAGGTATTCCTCTATGACCCTCTGGGCGATCCATGTCTTTCCGGAACCGGTCGGCGCGCTGACAAGGACATCGCTGTCCCTGATCTTTTCGATGGCCTCCAGCTGAAAGGGGTCGGGAACAAAGGGCGCCTCCTCAGGCACGCCGATCCTGCTGAAATGTCTCATGAGCGCAGGGTCAAGCCTCGGTTTGCCGTAGGTGTCCCTGCTCTTTCTCCTTGTCTCCGAAGTTGATCCTTTTCTTCCGGACCTCCGCCTGGGGCGATATCTTTCATCTGTCATTAATAATTAATCCTTATATAAAATGCCACATATAAGATATTATTAGTTTGCCGTTAAAATCACAAGCAGTTTATAATGAGTCAACGAATGGGAACTATCTGCCTGTTAAGCGCCTATATGTGCGGAGGTATATACATGCCGCTTGATGAGCTTCTTCTCCCCTAAGGCGGTGAAGGCCTTTATGGTGTTGAAGGATGGCTTTGAGGCCGCAGGAGACCTTTGCAAAACTCCTTTTCCGTCATTCCGGACTCCCGTCCTCCGTCACGCCTTGGCGTGACTACGGAGGGTGGATGATCCGGAATCCAGTGACTCTTTGAAAACACTGGATTCCGGCCTCCGCCGGAATGACAACATTGCAATTTTTGTATCGTTTTGCTAAGGTCTCCACAGAAGAGGAGATTATTCCATTTGATTTAGAAAAGGCCAGACACAGCAAAATAAATAATCGTTTTGAAGAAGCCCTCAACATAATAAACGGCGTATTGGAAAAAGACGAAAACCTGCCTGATGCGCTCTATCTGAAAGCCAAGATTTTATGGGAGGGATTTGGAAGATCTGTTGAGTCGAAGAATTTATTTAGAAAGGCAATGCATTCGGTTTCTTCTAAGGACCCAATTTATCGCTGGTCTTTATATTATATTGATAAAATAAGTGAGGGCGATAAAATAAAGGCTGAAAAATTTTACTTAATAAACCAAAAGAATAGGCAGGAGACAGGAAGGGCAGTTAAGTCTGACATCGATTCTTGCCCGCTTGACCAGTTCAAAATTGTTAAAGGAGAAAACAACATGCAACACAAATTAAGGAATTATCTCTACGGAATAATTATCTCTTTACTCTTTTTATGCCAGGTGACCCTGTCGCAGGCGGAAGGAAGCACTACGGCAATTAACAGCGGGGCGACAGATAAGGGAAAAGTCGCGTCTGTCAATGGATCTATTATCAGTCAGGCGCAGTTTGACAATGCCCTCGGTTACCAGAAGGAGATTGCCGCATTACGAGGGGTGACCATAACCGAGGAACAGATGTCCGAGCTGAAATACGAGGTGCTTGAAAACCTGATCAGTACTGAACTCCTTTACCAGGAAAGCCAAAAAAGCGGGATAAAGATTGAAGAAACGGAGATTAATGAGGCATATGAGTCGCAAAAACAAAAAGGCCAGTTTAATACCGACGCTGAATTTGAGGAGGCATTGAAACAATCCAATAAAAGCATTGCCGCCTATCGGGCTGAAATCAAACAGGGGCTTGCCATTGATCGTTTTGTTCAAAACAAATTCACCGATAAAACGGTTGTCTCGGATGCAGAGGCAAAAGAATATTATAACGATTATCCCTCTTACTTCCAGCAGCCGGCCCAGGCAAGGATAAGCCACATAATGATCACGATTCCTTCAAACGCCGATCAATCCCAGAAAGATGCGGCAAGGGCAAAGATAGAAGAGGCTATGAGAAGGTTAAAGACCGGAGACAACTTTGAAACCCTCGCCAGGGAAATTTCCGAGGATACAACCAGTAAAGACAATGGGGGCGACATCGGTTATTTTTATAAGGGCCAGGCGCCCCAATCCTTTGAGGATGCGGCCTTTGCCTTAGATAAAGATGAAATCAGCGATATAGTCGAGACAGGCTCCGGATACCATATCATCAAGCTCACCGATAAAACGGATGCCAGGACAGTCAGTTATGAAGAGGCAAAAGGGGAAATCATTGAAAACCTGAAATCCGGCAAGGTAAGCAGCGCCATCAATAAATATATCATTGCATTGAGAAACAGATCCACTATTGAGACATACCCTATAGACAAGTAAATGGGGGAGAGAGACCCAATTATATGTTTGATTCTGATATTGGTCCTGGTTAATATTTAAAATAAAAGATTGTTAGGAGGTACATATGATTACAAACGAAACCATGAAATCCATTCTTGCCCGACGCAGCTACAAGGCCTTTAAAAGCGACCCTATAAAGGATGATATTCTTGAAACGATTCTCGAAGCGGGCAAATACGCGCCTACCGGTCTGAACAGGCAGGCATGGCATTTTACTGTGGTAAAGAGTGAAGAAGGAAAGAAGATGTATAAGGAGGCATTGCTGGAGATGAGGAGGCAGGGGAGAGGCCCTGCCGGGCCGCCGCCCCCTCAGCCCCCGAACATAATAGTGAAACCTGAGGAGGAATTCAGGGGCGCCCCTGTCATGATTGTAGTCTCCGGAGATCCATCTTTAGATATTGCGCGCCTGGACTGCGTGCTGGCCATGGGAAACATGTTTATAGCCGCTGCCTCCTTCGGCATAATGTCAGGATGGACCCATATGACCGCAAAGGATCTTTTTAGCGATCCGGAGGTGAAAAGGCAGTTTAAAATCCCTCAAGGCTACGAGGTCTATTCCGCCGCGTTCTTTGGTTATCCCCTGGGAGAACCCAAGGACAGGGGCCCCAGGAAGAAAGGCACCGTTACTATGCTCTAACGACATAT
>JAFGIC010000401.1 GCA_016929815.1 Deltaproteobacteria bacterium | reverse complement strand
TATTAACGCCTCAGAGAAAACCGCCCCCTGAATCGATAATATACTTTTTTGGGTAAACCAACAGGTTAATGTCATGAAATATTTTATTCAAAATCACTCAACAAATATCCGCAATATTTTTCTATGTCTTTTCATTACACTTTTTATCACCTGTCCTTCTTCATATGCCGCAAATGAAAAAAGTATCAGAGTGGGAATTTCGACTTACAGCCCACCTGTTTTTTTTAATGACGATAAGGATTTTACGATCTATGGGATAAGTGTGGATATTGCAAAGATTATCGCGGACAATATGGGTGTCACCTTACAGTTCCATACCATAGATGATTTGGGTTATGCTGAGGCACTCGAAAAGGACGTTGTAGATTTTATCATCTGTATCAGGGATGACTTGGAAAGACTGGAAGCGATTAATCTGATTGAAACAGATCTGAGGTTTAACAGACATTTTTTTGTCAACACCGAATGCGATACATTCACTTCCCTTAAGGACCTTCCGGGTCATACGGTAATAGTAGCCGGTGGAAAGTTTATCTCAAGGCTCCTGTCTTCACGCAGCGATATATCCTTCGTTGATCCCGATACAATGGAAGAAGGGTACGCCCTTCTGGATTCCGGGAAGGTTCAGGTTTTAATATCACACAGCAACCTTATGGATCTGGCCGGCATTAAAAAACTTGGATTCC
This sequence comes from Deltaproteobacteria bacterium, assembly GCA_016929815.1. Classification (GTDB taxonomy): domain Bacteria; phylum Desulfobacterota; class DSM-4660; order Desulfatiglandales; family HGW-15; genus JAFGIC01. Next base: position 9,119 of record JAFGIC010000401.1, on the reverse strand, counting down.
ATAATATTAAGGAGGTGGGCATAGCTGTTAAAACCGCTCCGTTAGTCATGGCCAGCGATAAAAAAAATGAGGAACTGAATGCCTCCCTGCAAAAGGCCTATGAAAAGGCGATAACTTCAGCTGAATATGATCAGATATTAAATTTATTAATAAACAAAGATACTCAGTACATTAATGCCGATAAAAGAAATATTATGGTATTTATTACGAGTTCATTAAAATATATAAAAATTATAACAGGAATTGTCATAATAGCTTTCGGGGGGATCATTTTTTGGAACAACCTGTTAAAAAGGAAAGTGAATGAGATAAAGAAGGATCTTTATCAGTCAGAGCAGAGATATAAGGACCTTATTGAATCATCTCCCGATATGATTTTCCTGGTATTTCCTGACGGCAGGATAAGGTCTTCAAACAAGATGGCACTGAATTCTTTCGGATATAATGAGAATGAGATAAAATTACTGAAATTGCATGATCTGGTTTTATCCGAAGAGGTTGACAGTATAACGTTCTTTCTTGATCAATTGTATAAGGACAACTACGCCAAAGGCGAATTCACATTATTGTCAAAAAGAGGAACCGGCATACGCGTGGAGATGGTTGCCAATGTTGTGAAATGGGGTTCAAACGGCGAGACCCTGGCATGTACATTTTCAAGGGATCTCACGGAACGAATACGGTTGGAGGAAAAACTTATTGATTCTGATCGTTTGGCGGTTATGGGGCGTATGGCAGCAGGAATTGCCCATGAGATAAACAACCCGCTCGGCATAATACTTACTAATGCAGGGGAACTTGTCAACCATCAACATAGTGTTGAAGACATTGATGAGAGCCTTAAATCAATCGAACGTAATGCCGTCCGGGCGGCTAAGACTATTGAGGATCTGTTGTCTTATACCCGTCCATCGCCCATGAAAAAAGAGTTTATTGACTTGATCCCGCTGATTGATGAGAGCCTGTTTTTTCTGAAACATAGGCTCGAAGAAAAAAATATTAAGATTGAAAATCAATATTCTAACAGCCCTATCACCCTATGGGGCGATGAAAAAATGATCCAGCAATTATTGATCAATATCATGCTCAATGCCATTCAGGCGCTCAAGAATGACGGGAAGATCACTATTAAAGCAGAGTTCGCAGATGGCTTCGGCGATAATGTAATCCTGTTAGAGATAAGGGATAATGGCGTGGGCATTCATAATGATGATATCCAAAAGATATTTGATCCGTTTTACACATCACGAAAAGAGGGTGGGTTCGGGCTCGGTCTTTATATATCCAAAGTAATTGTTGATAAACATAACGGCAATATCTTTATTAAATCGGACTTATTCAAGGGAACTGTGGTTACTGTCCTATTGCCCTGCGGGGTGGAAAAGACTTCCGCAGCTGCCTAGGATACAAATGCAAAGGAGAGGTTTCTGGTTTGACTGAAAAAATACTTATTGTTGATGATGAGCCGGAGATGCTCAGCGCTTTAAAGCGGATATTTACCAGAAAGGGCTATTCTGTAACAACAGCGCAGTGTGGTACAGATGCGTGGAAATTTATAGAAGAAACGATGTTCGATCTGATAATTTCCGATCTGGCCATGAAGGATATGAGCGGGATAGAATTGTTGAAACTAGTCCGATCGAGCGATTTAGGTGTGCCCTTCATTATTATTACTGGTGTTGGAACCATAGAGACCGCTGTTGAGGCGATTCAAATAGGCGCCTTTCATTATGTCACAAAACCCTTTAAAAGCCAGGATATTGAGATTCTCGCACAGAGGGCCCTGGAATATGGAAAACTCAATCGCCAGATTAATAGAATTAAAAATTCAGAGAAATCTGTCGGATCTCCTCAGATGCTGGTAGGCAATAGCGGGCTGATGCATGATATTATGAAACGGATTGAAAAGATATCAGACTCAATAGCGTCCGTATTGATCATGGGAGAGACTGGGACCGGGAAATCGCTTCTTGCACACGAGATCCATAAAATAAGCGACAGAAAAGACAGGCCCTTCCTTACTATTGATTGCGCCTCGCTTACTGAGACGCTTTTAGAAAGCGAATTGTTCGGACATGTAAGAGGGGCATTTACCGGAGCGGTTAACGCAAAGAGGGGTTTATTGGAAGAAGCTCAGGGAGGAACCATTTTTCTCGATGAAATATCCGAAATAAAACCATCGACCCAGGTCAAGCTGCTCAGGGCTATACAAGAGGGATTGATAAAACCTGTTGGAAGCAATAACTCCATTAATATCGACGTCCGATTTTTATCTGCTACAAGCAGAAATCTTCAAAGGGAAATAATCGAAGGCAATTTCAGGGAAGAGCTTTACTACAGGCTTGCCGTTATTCCAATAACTTTGCCGTCATTAAAAGAAAGGCGCGATGATATTCCTTTGTTGGTTGATTTTTTTCTGGATAAATTTTGTTCTAAGTATAAAAAGAATATAATCCATATCAATTCAGATGTTCTGGAATATTTTATGAAGGCGCCATGGAAAGGAAATATAAGGGAACTCGCTAATATTGTTGAGCGCGCGGTGCTCCTTTCAGAAGGCAAAGCAATTACATTGGACTGCCTGCTTCAGTCTGATATCCTCAGGCCCGGTATTGAAACAGATGTCGAGATACAGAGAGAACCTCTCCTGTTTCAAGAAGCAATGAGGGAAAGTGAAATAAGGATTATCAAAAAAGCGCTTAAGCAGGCTGATTACAATCGAAGTGAGGCGGCTAGGATTCTTGGAATCAGCAGAAGGGCGCTGTATTATAAAATAGAAGCATACAGCATTGATGAGTTCAAACCTTAAATATAAATTCAGTAGTATTCTGACAGAGTCTACAGATTGTGAACAGATTTAGTGTATTCCCTTCACAAAATAATCATTATGTGAAGTAAATGGTTCACAACTGTGAAGCACTATGCACAGTTTATGCCTGCGACCTCTTTTAAAATTTCTAAATAATTTTATCATATAGCCAGGCGGGATAAAAGTCCCTGCAGCCGTAAAAATATATTTTAACTTTTAAAAATTCCTGTCATCAAAGCTTTCCGAAAACAATAATGCACTTTGAAAATAGTCATCAATCTTATGATTTTGATGTCAATAGAGTTAAGGGTTTTAAAAGCACTATTGAATATCAGGTTTTGGCATTTTTCATGCAGATTCATCTGGCAGTAAACACCATGATAAGCAAAGCGATACGGTAGAGAGAATATATTAAGCTTATATAGGCCTTTTACAGAGTATCTTTTCATAAACAACTGGCAACCAAGATTACCATAAAAATAAGTAACAATTTCCACGTGATCCAATATTTTGAATTTCAGTTGGATATATATTTTTTCTCTGTTGAGAATTATACCGGAATGGCCGTCCTTAAAATACACTACAAAAACAAGCAGGAGGAATCTATGATGAGAAGATTATTTGCAGAATTTTTTACACTAGGATTGGGAATTGTTTTCATTTTCACTGATGTATCGACACTCAAAGCTCAGGGATCGGATGAATTCACACTTGAAGAGATAACGGTAACGGCCCAGAAGCGTGAAGAGAATCAGCAGAAGGTCCCTATAACCATGGACGTTATTTCAGGCGAGGAGATGAAGGAACTCGGCAACAGCGATCTCGATGAAATGATTTTAAGGGCCTCCAATGTATTTATTAACGAGGCCGGCGATGGTTTACGAGTTTCAATCCGTGGAATCAGCAGTACTGAAACCCATCGAGGCGACTTGTACACTATCAGTAATTCCATGCCTGTTGTTGCCGTTAACACGGACGGGGTATTTACAGCGGGAAGAAAGAGTGGGGCAAATATGTTCGACCTTGAAAGGGTGGAAGTCCTTATGGGTCCTCAAAGCACCATCTATGCCAGCAACTCCCCCGGAGGAATAGTGAATGTCGTCACAGGCAGCCCTAAAATCGATCAATATGACATGTCCGGAAAGGTCGAATTCGGCAATTATCGCAACATGCAAACGGAAGGCATGCTGAACGTCCCTATTGGCAGCAGGATTGCCATAAGGACATCCTTTATGACATCTTCACGTGGGCCATATATGTCCAACGGATCGGATGATGACAACACGAAGGCTGTCCGTATTAAAACAATGTTTAAACCCACCGACAAATTTTCAATCACCCTGAGCGGGCAGTATCTGTTGGACCAGGGTATGGGAATAGGCAGAATTGATATGTTTAAAGATCAGGATGATGTGGATGACCCATGGGATAACAGCGAAGACGACGCCCCTGTCCCCAGGAAAAGAACCGTTGATGATTTTAATATACAGTTTGACTGGGATCTTGGCATCGGGACGTTGACCATATTACCCGCATATTCCAGGATGGAAGAGAAGGCCACTATGACCATGACGAGCATGTTTACAGGAGAAGAGTACACTAACTTCATGGATAACCGGCAGACCGAAAAAGGTGCTGAGGCCCGCATCACCTCATCCGAAGATTTCAGCTTCAAATGGATTTTCGGTGGCAATATATACAGATTTAAGCAGCAAGGTATAGGTATAACTGTAGGCACCCCCTACTGGAACGGAACGCATAACGAGATCAGGTCATGGGCCCTTTACGGCAACGTTACCTATCCTGTTACTGACAGGTTTCGCGTAACCGGCGGTTTGCGTTACAGTGATGACTGGAATGAAGGTCACTTTGGCGGTGTTGACGCCGGCAGGGGTGCTAATGACAGGCTTTCATTTTTGTATTATGACGGCTTTGATCATAAGATCGGCTTTGAGTATGACCTGGGTGAAAACTCAATGCTTTATGCGGATAATTCAACCGGTTATCGAGTCGGTTCCATGGGCGGCGCCGAGAGTGAGCCCGAAACGTTGATGTCATACACAATAGGCGCAAAGAACCGGTTTTTCGGCAATAAATTACAGTTAAACTGGTCTGCTTATCATTATATGTACGAGAACTACCCGGCAGAAAATCATATGGATGACCCTGTTACGGGTTTGAAGGATGACGGAGGAGAAACTCAAGGCAATAAGCTTATGATAGGATCAGATCTGCAGGCAGATATGATTTTATCCGCTAACGACAGAGTTAGCCTCCAGGTCTCCTGGGTGCATGCTGAATTTGACGACATGGTGTTTGAATATTACTCCCCGAACTTGCCCGATCTTGTTTATTCGGGAAAAGAGCCAACCTTCACGCCTGAGTGGACTGTCACTGCCAATTACGACCATATCTTTAATCTTCCGAATGACAGCACGTTGACGGGCCATTTCGATATCCGTTACCAGACGGCACAGCTTATTTCTTTTATGGAAGAGGCCAGCGTGATGATTGGGGGACCCCCGCCGATTGTTATGGATTTTCGAGGTTATAGAGATCAAGAGGCATACCATCTGAGCAATCTTGCCCTGACCTATGCCCATCCTGATGGAAAGTGGACATTGGCCGGCTATGTAAAGAATGTGGAAAACTATGCCGTTAAAAGAAACCTGATGTTTGCAGAGATGATGATAGGTCCGCCGAGGACATACGGCCTTGTTTTGTCGGTGAAATATTAAGAGAGGCCGCTTTTTTAAAACAGGCTGACGTCGAAGATGCGGCCGGTTTGGAAATGCAGTGCAGGAATAATATTTTTCAATAATAAAGGAGGATAAATAATGGGTTTATTAAAGCGTCACATAGGAAGACGGCAATTTATCTCAATGAGTTCAATGACTATAGGCGCAGGCATGCTGGCCGGACCGGCCGGCAGGTTGTTTGCAGCCGAGGGCGCGCCACAGGGGCAGGCAGTGCCTCCTCAGGGAGGCGGGGGCGCCATGGCGGGTCAACCAAAGGATGACGGGACAAAATACGGTAAATACATTACATTGGCCGTAAAGAGCGAGCCAACTGAACGTGGCATACAGATGTTTCCCATGGGCGGCGGTATCACCCCTGAGGGATTTTCCGGGATAATCATCGGAAGGATGCCGCCCCCCGGCCCAATGCCCGGACACGACGCGCCTGAGAAGCATGACGGGGAGATAGAATATCTCATTCATCTCGGCAATAATCCCGATGATCCCATGGATCTGGGAGCGGAGGTGGACTTTTTCCTGGGCAAAGGCAAATGGCTCGAGAGATACGAAATTACCAAGTCCACGGCGGTCTATCTGCCCAATGGCCAGTGGCATTGCCCCTGGAAGGTTAAAAAGATCAATACGGAGATGTCATGGGTAAATGTCCGGATAGGGAAGGCCACTCAGGGCGGCATGCCGGGCGGCGCTCCCGGTGGCGCTTCGGGCGGAATGCCTGAGGTTGAGGGATTAAGTGAGGCGGAAAAGGAAAAGGCAAAGACAAGCAATTACATATTCGACAAATATTTGCTGTCAGGGGTCAAGGATATGAAAGACCCGGAGGGCGGCAAATGGATTGCATATACGGATTGCACAAAGATAGCCGGGGGCGCGCTGACACGGATAATAAGGTACAACCCGAAGGGGGCTCCATATGGAGTTATCGATAAGCAGACCCATGAATATGGATCATTATTTATATTCCTTGGTACGGACCTGAAGGACTGCACAGACCTTGGGGCAGAGGTTGAGCTTATCATAGGTCCTGAGAAGGAAAAACATATCATTAACAAGACCTGCTATTTATATGTGCCGGCCGATACGGTGCACGGTCCGTTTAAGGTCACAAAGGCAACCAAGCCCTTCAACTTTCTTGAGATAGTTGCCGGGCCTGAACTGCCCGGGGCAGTATATGGCTAAAGGTTTAAAATAATCCTGATACTCTTTGAAGTGTGAGGAGAATGCATAGTTGTCATTTGCGGCTAGTGTTCATCCGAAAATTGCTATTTTCGGATGAACACTGCCAGTCATTAGCTTTCAGAAAAACCTTGAATATAATTAAATAGTTGCTGACCGTTGAAATCTCTACCCAAAAAGTTTCGATTTAAGGATCGACTTATTGAGAAGCCCTGTCCGGTTGCGGATGTAAAGTCGATTTGAAAAATCCTTTAGATTGATAAGATGTTTTAGCATGGAATCGCCGGCTTTAAAGAATATCATAATAATTTTAATTAGGAGGAATCGATGAGGGCAAAATTTTTTATGGTGTTTTTTACGGTAGCATTGGGATCGGTATTTGTTTCCAGCAATTTCAGTTTTGTAAAAGCTCAAGAAGGTAATACGGATGAATTTACACTCGAAGAGATAACGGTTACAGCCCAGAAGAGGGAGGAAAACCAGCAAAAGGTTGCGATAGCCATGCAGAGCTTTTCAGGGGATGAGTTGAGAGAGTTGGGATATAATGACCTGGATGAAATCATATCCCAGATTTCCAACGCGTTTGTCAATACGGCGGGCGATGGCATGAGGGTCTCGCTCCGGGGAATGGCCGACACCATCGTAACTATGGGCGCCTTGAACGATATGAGCATTTCAACCCCGACCGTTGCAGTGAACGTGGACGGCGTATACAGTTCCCGGAGAAAAAGCGGCTCAGGGCTTTATGATATGGAGCGCGTTGAAGTCCTCTATGGCCCTCAAAGCACACTCTACGCGACCAGTTCCCCTGGCGGAATTGTAAATATTGTGACGGCGGAACCAAAGACCGACAAATATGAGGCAGGCGGCACCCTGGAATACGGGAATTATAACAACCTGCAGATGCAAGGGATGGTTAATGCCCCGGTCAGTGACAAGATGGCCTTGCGTGCTGCTTTTAATACCTCTGTCCGTGACGGATACCTGGCCAATGGAGCGGATGACGACGACTCAAAGTCCGCGCGTCTCAAGGCATTATTTAAGCCCAGTGATAGACTTTCTTTTATATTGACCGGCGAATTAACGAATAGGGGTGGTCACGGATACAGCGGTACAGCCGCTTTTATCAGCGAGAGCGATGTGGATGACCCCTGGGATAACAGTAATGTGCAGGGTCCCGGAGGAGGCGCCCAGCCCCCCAGGTACCATAAGATGAAGAAGGTATTTGGCCATTTTGAATGGGATTTTGGTTTAGGGTCACTAACACTTATACCGTCATATCTTGTTGAGGACGAGTTCGCTACCATGAGCAGGGCCAATCCGTTTACCGGTGAGACAACTACTTCCAGCATTGATCGGGAGGGAAGCGAGAAGGGTGCTGAACTGCGGATAGCCTCTTCCTCTGATTCGCGTATAAAATGGATCCTGGGTGCAAACCATTACAAGTCCGATACAAATGAGATGAATATGCCCGATACAGGTTATTACGAGTACAGGGTTGTTACTCAGACGACGGATGCCTTTTTCGGCAATATCACTTACCCTGTCTCAGATAATATCCGCATAAACGCGGGTGCCCGTAAATCCGATGATGAGACCTACCTGAGCGAGCAGATGTTAAAAAGCGCTGCAGAGACAGGCGCGCCCGAGGACTTTTTAGTGGTTATGGAGGCGGCCACCAAATATTCGGAACCGGACTTCAAGATTGGTGTGGAGTATGATATGTCAGAGAACTCGATGTTATATGCTGACTGGTCATCCAGTTATCGCGCCGTTGGGTATGTCCTGAAACAGATGGATCCGGAGCGGATTTACGCCTATACAGTGGGGTCAAAGAACCGGTTCTTCGGGAATAAGGTTCAGGTAAACGTCTCCGCCTTTTACTATGACTACAAAGACAAGGTGGAGGAGTTCGGCAGGGTTGCAGATCCTGACAATAACAGGGCGACTGACTTAGGTACCGTTACGAACGGTCAGTTGCGCAAATACGGAGTGGACGTAGAAGCTAGCACAATTATCAGTAAAAATGACAGATTGGATTTCTCAATCTCATATCTTAATTCCAAATACACTGAACTTGAATTTGACTTTGTAAATCCGAGGTTCCAAGATCAGGATTATACAGGCAAACCGGAGACCTTTTGCCCAGATTGGACATTAACCGCAAAATACAGCCATAATTTTAATCTCCCCAACGGGGGCACTCTTACCGCCCGACTGGATTCCCGATATCAGTCGAAGTTGCTTGTAACCTTCGCAGACAAGTATCAGGAAGGCTATCCAGGCATGGCATACGAAGACTATTTTATATTATATGATCAGGGGGACTTCATCTGGCAGGAGGCGTATCATATGAGCAATTTATCTTTAATATACGC
>JAFGIC010000400.1 GCA_016929815.1 Deltaproteobacteria bacterium | reverse complement strand
TGCCTGTGGGATTATTGGGGTTGTTAATAAATATCAGGCCGGTTTTTTTCGTAACTGAATTGAGGATGGCTTCAAGGTCTATCCTGAAGTCCCGGAGAGGGATTGATATCAGCCTGCATCCCGCGCTCTTTGTTATCTTCTCGTAAAAAAGAAACGTGGGGAACGCCTGTAGCACCTCCTCTCCCCTTTTTAGAAAGGTCCGGATGGCCAACTCAATAATGTTGTTGGATCCATTTCCCAGGATGATCCTGTCGGATGAAATATTGTGCTTTTCAGAAAGCTTTTTTTTAAGGTAATAGCCGCTGCCGTCCGGGTACCTGTTGATCTTGGTCACGTTGTCGATGATTGCGCGGACGGCAAGGGGTGAGGGTCCGAGGGGATTCTCATTGGAGGCAATTTTAATTGATCCTGATATCCCCATCTCCCTTTCAAGTTCTTCGATGGGCTTTCCCGGCGGATATGGTATAAGGTCTTCTATTTCTCTGGTTGTAAGTCTTTTCATAATTTCACTCATAAAATTTCATCTCTTTTATCCCAGAGCGGGATAAATATCAAGAAATTTACATTTTCAATCAGTGAAGGCTTTTTTATGAAAAAAAAGATGCTTGACCTTATATTTTTATTTTTTTATAAAGGAATTCTTGACTTGGAATTTTTATTTAAATATCAATATCGTACTTAATGGTGCTTTTACATAAACAGAAAGGACAGTTGTCTTTCCTCTCAGAAGACATTGAATCCATAAAATCATTACTTTTTAAGATAGGAGATATATGAATAAATCACAATTGATTGAAGCACTGGCAAAAGCAGAAGACCTGGCTCTTAAAAAGGCAGAGGAAGTGGTAAACACGGTTTTCGGAGATATGGAAAAGGCCCTTGTAAGAGGGGAACGGGTCGAGATCAGAGGGTTCGGCAGCTTTAAGATCAAGAATTACGACGGCTATCAGGGCAGGAATCCTAAGACAGGCGAAATTATCAATGTAGCCCCCAAGAAGCTCCCGTTCTTTAAGGTCGGCAAGGAACTCAAGGAAAGAGTTGATATAGCCTAGCCGAAATTTCTTGCTGTCTGTTCCTGCCGGCAACCGGCGCAGTTATGAAAAACCGGCCTGCCTGAAGGAATTCGGCGATTTTACACGAAGACCCGGGCTGCAAGCGTCCTGTGACTGCCTTGAGGAAAAGTGGACCGCACGTGACAGACGCTTATGAACCCCGTCAGATCCGGGAGGAAGCAGCGGTAAATAAGGCAGCCTGTGTCGTGCTGCAATCTATTTTTTCTCAGGGCAATCAGAGGACGCCTGTGATGCGATTTGAGCAATTATTTGTTATAAGTTTCATGTCCTCTCGATATGTCGTTTGACAATAAACATATCAATAAAACCATCATTTCCGACTGCCGGGGACAAATACCCGTTCTTCAGTTCGATTCACTTACAATTCATCCCAATATCTCACATGGTGTCTTCACCAGAAAGGGTGGCGTAAGCCGGCCCCCCTATGACAGCCTCAATGTATCCTATAATACGGGCGACCTTCATGAGCGTGTTGCCTGCAACCTCAACCTCATAAAGGAAAGGATAGGGGCAAGGCGTATTATGTGCATGCACCAGGTCCACGGCACAGGGATCTTTTCATATCATAAGGACAATTATATCGATACGGCTGCAACCGTGCCCACGGCGGATGCGATCATCACTGATGTGCCTTTACTGGGCGTAATGGTCAAGCAGGCGGATTGTCAGGGGGTGATAATATATGATCCTTTGACTTCGGTTGTATCGGTCGTCCATTGCGGATGGAGGGGCAATGTCCGGAACATACTCGGCGCAGCAGTTAAAAGGATGGGGGATGAATTCGGGTGTCATGCCGAAGATCTGAAGGCAGCCATAGGGCCTTCCCTGGGGCCCTGCTGCGCTGAGTTCAAGACATACGGAGATATATTCCCCGAAGAATTCATGCGATACAGGGTCCGGGAAGATCATTTTAACCTCTGGGATATAAGCCGCATGCAGCTTATGAGGTCGGGCCTGGCTGAAGAAAATATCGAGATAGCCGGCATATGCACAAAATGCAATACAGACCTGTTTTTCTCCTACAGGGCGGAAGGGGACACAGGGAGATTCGGGACAGTAGCGATGATAAAATAATCCTAACTGAAATCAGTGCTCATGTTGAAGACATTTCCATCCCGGGCGCTTTCGACCTTTCCGTCCAGCTTATGGATGACAGTCTGCATCTTTTTGTTGTCCGCCTGTACATCAGCCGTAAAGCCGCGAATGCCGTCCATCTTGGCTATTCTGGAAAGGTATTTTATTATAAAGGAGCCGATCCCGCGGTTTTGCCATTCATCCTGAACGACAAGGGCTACCTCTGAGCGGTTGGTCCTGTCGTTAAGATAATAACCGCCGAAGGCGATTATCTCCTCTTCGGTTCGCGCCGGATTGGGTATGGTCCCTACAATTCCTACCTCCTTCCTGTGATCGATATATATGAAATCCTCGATCTGTTTCTGAGGCATCTGGTTCATGTCCCAGCTGAAACGATAATCTACAGCCGAGCTTTTGAGCTTATGGAAGAGGTCTCTCATTCTGCTTGCGTCCGTAGGATGGATCGGCCGGAATTTTATCTTTGTGCCGTCGTCCAGGTACATTGTGGTCGTGAGCATGCCGCTGGGACTGAGAACAAGTTTTCCTTTAACCTTGGCGAGTTCGGGGATGACGTACCCGTATCCGATGGCCTTCTTGAGCAGATCAGCCCGGAAATCGGGATGGGCGATGCTGATCAGCGCCATGGTACGATCCTGCACATTCTTGCCGTGCAGGTAGGCTATGCCGTATTCCGTGACAATGTAATGCACATCGCCTCTCGGTGTGACAACACCTGCCCCTGGGGTAAGCTGAGCCACTATCCTTGATATTGTCCCGCCTTTTGCAGTGGAGGGCATGGCGATGATACTTGTTCCCCTGAATGAACCGTTGGCGCCTCTGATAAAATCCGCCTGGCCGCCTATCCCGGAGATAAACTGCGTTCCAAAGGAATCGGAGCAGACCTGTCCGGTAAGATCGATCTCAAGGGCCGTATTAACGGCAACCATTTTATCATGCTGCCGTATTGTCTGGGGGTCATTAACATATTCGGTCCTTCTGAAGGCGAACATTTCATTATTGTCTATTAAGTCATAGAGCTCTTTTGTCCCGAGGCAGAAGCTGACGACTATCTTTCCCTGGTTGATTGTCTTTCTCTTTCCTGTTACGGCGCCCGACTTTACCAGGTCGATAACCTTCTCCGTAATTATATCGGAATGTATGCCGAGATCCTTTTTGTCCTTGAGATAATCCATGCAGAACTGGGGTATCTTGCCGAAGCCGAGCTGAAGCGTGCAGCCGTCATCTATAAGGGACGAGACAAATTCACAGACACGGCCCTCATCCTTGTCGATCTCCATCTTTGGCGACTCGAGCAGAGGCTCATCTCCGGAAACCAGCATATCCAGTTCATAGATGTTGATCAGGCTGTCTCCGAGGGTCCTGGGCATCCGGGGATTGACCTGTGCGATTACTATCTTGGAGCTTTCTACTGCCGATTTAGCCACATCCACCGATATCCCCATGCTGCACATGCCCCGTTCGTCCGGCGGTGAGACCTGTATCAGAGAGACATCAAGCGGTATCTGACCGTTTTTAAAAAGCCTCGGTATGTCGGAAAGATTAATGGGCGTATATGTCCCGAGCCCCTCGCTGATGGAGGCGCGTATGCTTTCCTCAGAGATATAAAAGCTGTTGACCTTGAAACTGTCGGAAAGCTCTGTCTTTGTATAGGGGGGTGAACCCATCGTTACCAGTTGTATGATCTCAACATCAACCAGCTCGTCAGCGCGTGCCGTCATGGCTTCGATAAGCATAGACGGCTGGGCCGCGCCTGTGCCGATAAACACACGGTGCCCCGGCAGTATCTTTTTTACCGCCTCTTCAGCGGTAACAGCCGTCAGATTGAATTTCTTCTGCCAATCCTGGTTTGTTTTTTTATCCTGTTTTCTATCCATTCTTCACCCAACTTTCCAAAAGCGTTATTCTTGCGTCAGCCGCCATAGAAGGACCTCCGACAGTCCCTACAATAAACGGATTAATGTCCATTTCCATAACCTGAGGGAAATCCGTAACCAGCTGACTTATGTATTGCAGGCTTATTGCAATTGCGTCGATGTCAACGGCAGCCTCTCCTCTTACACCTTTCAACAGGTCATAAGACCTTGTATTGACAAGCATCTGCATTGCCTCATCCTTTGTTATCGGTGCGAGGTGGAATGAAACGTCCTTCATCACCTCCACAAAGATCCCTCCCAGCCCGAACATCATCATGGGGCCGAACTGAGGATCCCTTGTCATACCGAGGATGACCTCCCTGCCCTTGGGCGCCATCTGTTCCACATAAACGCCGTCAATGCGGGCCTCGGGCATAATGCTCGGTATGCGCATCATCATGAGGTCATAGGCATCTCTGACCTCCTCCCTGTTGCGAAGATTTATCTTGACGCCGCCCACATCGCTTTTATGAATAATGTCCCTTGAAACTATCTTCATGGCCACAGGGTAGCCCGCCCATTCGGCCACATCAATGGCCATGCCTGATGAAATGCAGAGACTGCCGTTAGGCACCGAGAATCCGTAGGCCCTGAGGACCTTCTTGGCATCCGCTTCTCCTATCTGAACATTGCCCATTCTCCTGTAGGTGTTGAATACCCTCTCAACCCTGCGCTTATTGACAGGAAAGCGGGTTACCACCCTTGGTTCCCTGTTGATCCAGAGGTTATACTCATACATAGCCTTCAATGAGGCCACCATTCGTTCGGGGCTGGGATAGTCGGGGAGATTTCTTGTGACCAGTTCCTTAAGTGCCGGGACAGCGTCCTTGCCTCCCATAAAACACGCAAGGAGGGGTTTTATCCCGTTTGTGCATTCGGAGATCACCTTAGCGATATCAATGCCCCTTGTCAGATCCTGGACAGTCAGGAGCGCGACAACCGCATCTACAGAGTCGGCCTCTATGGCAGTCTTTACTGCGGCCTGATAGCGTTCGGGATCCGCATCCCCGAGTACATCAATGGGGTTTCCGACACTTGCCGCATTGGGCAGTTTTTTCTTAAGAGCAGTTGCGGTCTGGTGGTCCAATTGCGCAACATGCATGCCGCCATTTTCAACGGCATCAGCGCATATGACACCGAGCCCGCCTGCATTTGTGACTATGGCGACTGATTTTCCCCTTGGTACAGGCTGCATGGAGAAGGCCGTGGCGTAGTCATACAGCTCTTCAAAGTTGTCTGCCCTTATAACCCCCGAACGCCTGAACGCGGCGCCGTAGGCTACATCAGTGCCGGCGAGACTTCCTGTGTGTGAGGAGGCGGCCTTCATGCCTGCTGAGGATGTGCCTGCCTTAAATATGATAACAGGCTTCTTCTGGGTCACCTTTTCTGCAGCCCTGATAAACTCCTGTCCGTCCGCTATGCTTTCCAGGTACCCGACTATTACCTTTGTCTCCTCGTCGTCCGCCAGGGCCTCCAGAAGGTCGATCTCACTTATGTCCGCCTTGTTTCCAATGCTTATTACCTTGGCGAGTCCGATCTCCTTAAGGTCTGCCCATCGTATTATAGCGCCGCATATGGCCCCTGACTGGGATATGACCGATATATTACCCGTCTTAAGCATGTGGGAGTCAAAACTCGCGTTCATTGAATGGTATGTGTTTATAAGCCCAAGGACATTCGGGCCGAGCATTCGGACATTATGTTTCCTGCATATGTCCGTTATTTCCTTTTCAAGATCGGCGCCTGCCTGATCCACTTCCTTGAATCCGGCAGTAATGACAACAAGTGCGCCTGCGCCCGCCTCTACAGAGGCGATCACGGCATTTTTTACATGTTCCGTCGGGACTGTGATTACGCTTAAATCGACAGTGCCGTCAAAACTTGACAGATCCTTATATGCCTTGACTCCGAGTATTGTATCTGATTTGGGGTTAACGGGGACTATTGTCCCTTTATATCCCTGTGTAACAAGATGATTAAGAACCAAATATCCTATCTTCCCCGGCGCTGAAGAGGCGCCGATAACCGCAATGGAAGAAGGTTTGAATAACTTTTCAAGCATTTTAACGCTCCCTTATTATCATAAAATCCGTTTTTATCAATTACTCGATCATTCGGCAATGTCCGATTAGGGGGTCATAACAGGAAAAGGCCCTGCCTGCGCTCTATGTCTCGGGCGCCCATCTTAGGTGTAAAATGGACCCCCGATGACCGGCAATGTAAACGATGGCCGTATGCAGTTTCTTCTTACGGCATTCCCGATGATTGTTAAAAATAATTTTACATTAAAACGAAAGTATTTCAACAAGTTATTTTCTTTAAGATAGGGGTGTGAATAAAAGTTGCGCAACTTCTTAAAAATATTTAAAAAATCAGTCGGTTGGAACAGTTATTGCATGTTGGTTTTT
>JAFGIC010000399.1 GCA_016929815.1 Deltaproteobacteria bacterium | reverse complement strand
GTACCAATACTCCAGCACCCTTACCCATGAATGGCCCGCTGGAGCCTCCTGAGCCATATTACCTCCGTCTTTAATGGCCGCTGCACGATAACTTACAAACTTGAGGAGTCCGGGCTGCGTTGCCGCCTCCTTGGCATGGACATTCAGAAACCATTTTTCACCGTCTTCAACCGAAACCCCGTCGGGATATCGAATCACGGCGATCCAGCGCACGACCGGGATCTGTCCCGGGTTGGGATGGGTATCGTAAAACCTCTCAGTTGGATTGGCTGGCACCATGCAATTCGTAAACCGGCTTTCACCGGTGCTGTCCCTTCCCCAATTCGCAGGTGTCATATATTCGAGCGGGGGACGGTCCGCGTAGTCTTCCTCACGGAACCACAGCTCGGCATAACGTCCGCGGACGCCGCCAAAACGTTCAACCGCCTCTACAGGTGGTTCATAGGGAAGCCATAACCAGTACCTGCTCATCCAGGGACCGCTTATTTCCGCCACTTCCGGGCCGTGATACCTCATGTAGTACCAATCTCCCTCTGCCTGGCTTGGGGCATCGGACATCACACCGATGGCGACTTCCTTATACATCTTCGCCCCACTGTCTGAGACAAACGACAAGCCTATGCAAATATTTAAAACAACATAGAACAATAATTTAGTCCGATTCATAATATCCCTCCTTTAAAAAGAACCTTTTTAATGCTTGAACGTTTTATCATTTATAAAAATGGGGCAACTTCCTAAGTTGCCCCCCATCCTCTCTTTTCCCTTAAAATTGCACAGAAAGTACAACCCCGTATGTACGAGGCGGACCAATCCTCATCGCGTTATTGAGAAGGTTCTTTTTCACAGCGTGATTTTCTATATTTTTAATATATCCGTTTAAACTCCATATGCCGCTTGGAGCATTGAATTTTAAAGATGCGTTGGAAATGGAATGATCAGGTTCGGCATTCACCTTTTCCACACTCATCCCTTCAGGGATTCTCAATATGCTTTGGTTATAGATTGCATTCATCATTATTGTGGTCTCAGTCTGATAACGTGATTCAATCCGTGCCATAACACTCCCGCCATTGCTTAAAGGAAATTCATGCTGATAGCTTCCAAAAATTGTAAAGTCCGGTGAGTTATTTAATTTTCCCCCTGAGACATCCATAGGATCACTGTATTCATAAGTAAAAGTGAGCGCTGAAACCTCAGCATTCTGATATGCGGCAGTAAAGTCGATTCGATCTTTTGGGGTTAATATATAACTTGTGGCCAACTCTATCCCATAAATTGTAGCCTCTCCTCCCGACCCATCACCGCGGTCCATGGTTGTATATTCTTCGCCGTCTACATAATATGTATATTCCCGCATGGGAGCCATCACCTGGTAATCCAGATAAGCATAGTAGTATGAAGAGGCGTTCAACTGCAGCCTGTTGTCCATGAAACGGTTTTTTACTCCCAGCTGATATGCATTAAGTGTCTCATCAGGCCAGCCCCTCATTCCAGCTCGATGCCCGGTCGAATAATCAGTCCACAGCATGGAATTCTCTGCCAGGTCATATTCAACTCCTACCTTATAATCAAAAAAATTGGTTTTCGTTATCATTGGCGCATTAACCATTCCTGGAGGCGCCGGAGTGAAAACCGTGAGCGCATCCGCTCTGTCCTGCGTCCAACGCGTGCCAAGGTTCAATCGGAATTTGTCCGATATTGGCACCGTCGTGTTGCCGAATGCGGCTATCGAAGGGTTTCTATAATTCCTCCAGTTGATCTCACCGCTTGTCTCCAGACTCAGGTATTCATAATGCCTGGTATAGGAATAGACGCCGCCCAGCCATTTAATCCTCGCGTCATCAGGAGAGGCCAGGCGAATTTCCCCCGAGTACTCTTTTTGAAAACCGAATGCATGTGTATATGTAATTTCATCATGATAATTTATGCCCGTGTAGAGTTCCTGAACCATACGGGTTACTGCAGGCAGAAACGTTAGTGTTCCAAATCCAAGATTCCAGTTCATTTCCATGTAAAATTTTCTTGTCTTTCTGTTTACACTGAAGTCTTTGCCGTCCATATCAGAAGTCCACGCGTTATCAGGCTGATCTTCGAACATATTGACGCCAACGGCAAAGGGTGAGTTCTCCCCCTGACCCTTTCCTCCCATCCTGACGTAGTCTATGGCGAAAAGAATGGACAGATCCTCGTTTGGATCATATTTCAGTTTTGCCCGGGCCGACTTAGTGTCGTTGTCATCAGTGCCGTTGGATATATAGCCGTCTCTTAACTGCGTGGAAAATGCCGTGCGAAAGGCGAGTTTTTCATTTAAAGGGAAATTTACCATTCCCTGTGTATTAAAAAGGTTATAGTTTCCAAATTCAATTGAAGCGGATGACTCGGTTTTTTGCACGGGATTATTGGAGATAATATTTACGACACCGCCGGTGGAGGCCCGGCTGTATAGCGTGCCCTGGGGTCCGCTGAGCACCTCTACACGAGACGAATCATAGAGGCCGGTGGCATCAATGCCGGCAACGCTGCTGTATGTGCCGTCATATGTTACCGCTACCATAGAATTGCTGACATCAGGGGAGTAATCATTGTCCATGCCCCTGATGGAAACATTTAACCTGTTTCCCATTCGCTGGACAATCACCGATGGAAGAGACGCAAGGGCATCTTCCAGAGTGACCTTGCCCATCTCTGTCAGTTCATACCCGGAAATGGTATCAATGGCGAGCGGCACCTTCTGAACGTCCTCTTCGCGCTTCTGCGCAGTGACCGTGATCTCCTCCAGAGTGAATTCCTCTGTGTCACTCCTCTGAGCGCTGGCAAATGAAATACCGCCAAAAATTAAGATAAAACCTAACAATAATATAGAACTGCTGGAATATACTTTCTTCATCACACCCTCCTTCTTTATTTTACAGATTGTTATTCATCACTCAGGAAGTTCCGGGACATAAATCGCTTCTTACATTATTACTGTGTTTCAGTATGTTGTTTAAAACAAAACGCCATTAAACGTCGCCGCCTTAATAAGGCGGATAGGTCTTCTTCTTTTTATCCGTCTATTTGATAATATTATAATTTGTCATAGGCAGATTGCGATTAGGCATATATGTTCCCTTCATAAAATCAATATCCGGATAATATGGCAGAAACGTGCTTACCATTTCTACAAAGGGATATTCACCTCCCCAGGGAGGCGCGGTATATTTTGGCGGAGATTCCAGGACAGCCTTGCGCCATGCGTTAAAATCATTATACCAGTATTCACACAAGCGCACCCATTTGCGGAAACCGGGCATATCTTTAACCTCTTCAGGGATATCAACGCCACCGGCCGTCGGGTCTTCCCACACACGATAGCTGACAAACTTGAGAAGCCCCGGCTGTCTTACAGCCTCCTTCGCATAGACCTCCAGAAACCACCTCTCCCCTTCTTCCTCAGAAACCCCGTTAGGATAAGCAATCACTGTGACCCAACGCAAAATCGGCGTTGTGGGCGGATAGGGATCGGAGTCATAAAACTCTTCGGTGGGCAGGCACGGCACCATGACATTTGTTTGTTTATTCTGGCTGATACTTCGTCCTTCAACCACCCAGGGTGGTTTCGACGCGCCCTTGAGCGGTCCCCTCTCCATATAGTCCTGCTCATGAAACCACAACTCGCCGTAACGTCCTCGCACTGCCCCAAAGCGCTCAACAGCCTCTTTGGGTGGTTCATAGGGCAGCCATGCCTGATACCTTGTCATCCATGGGCCGGAGCATTGCAGCACCTCGGGCCCGTGCTGGTTCAGATAATATAATGTTCCCTCTTCCAGGGTGGGGGCATCCAAAAAAAGGCCCATGGCGACTTCCTTGATCATTATGGCTCCGGCCGGAGGGGAGAATATAATTGCGGTAAAGAAACATAAGCTGATAGAAAATAAATACTTTTTGATCTTCATGATATGACTCCTTATTATTGATAATATGTGAATGCGTCTCTATTATTCCGGTCAAAAGCTTATCCCTGGGGATGTGTATGCTTCATTATATTTATTGGAAAGAGCCTGCGAATAAAACTGTGCACGCTGATCCACAGTTGTAAACTTTTTGATTCTTATAATTTAGTTAACAAAGTAAAACTCCAATTCTGACTGATCGTCTCATATTGACAGCCCAGTAAAAGATATCAACTATTCATGTTCATGATATAAGCAGATGCATTTTCTCCTGCTATGCGTCCCGTGTTATAGGCAAAGCCCGACGTATGCCCGCATAGATAAAACGGATAGGTCCCGTTGCATATGGAATTGGCGTCATTCCCGCCGCAGTACAACCCCGGTATCACGTCAAAGTCCTTTGTCATAACCTCCGCCCTGTGGTTGATCTTTACTCCACCCAGGCCGCCGTACACGCTCAGATAGAATCTGCCTGCGTAAAACTTCGGCTTCCTGACCGGCCTTAGAAACCTGTCTTTTTTAAAGAAGAGTTCATCACGCCCGTTGTCGCAGGCCCTGTTGTATTCATCCAGGGTCTTTGCAAGACCTGCCTTGTCAATCCCTGCTTGTCTGCATAATTCATCTATGGAATCCGCCATGAAAAGGTGCTGATATCCATCGGCCATGGCCTTCCTGATAATGCCCCCGACATCCTTGGACCTTTTGTAGTCCATCTGCGCAAGGACCCAATCCCAGTTGTTTTCCTCATAATATTTATTGGTGTCTTCGTCGAATATCCCGTATGCGCATCTCCCCTTCTGGGCGTCAACGGCATTCCCTGAAAAACCGCCGTTATATACGACCTCTTCGTTTACAAAGCGCTCTCCCAGTTGATTCACCATAAGGATGGGCTGACGAAAAACGCCCAGTTCATATGATGTCCCGCCCGGACCTGCATATTGCCCCGGCAGCGAGCGGTATGTGTCCATCCACATCTCGCTTTGAGCCGCACCTGCTTCCCATGCCATTTGTATGCCCTCCCCGTTCAGGGAGGGGTTACTCATCCGGTTTAAAAACGGATACCCGGCAAATTTCGTATATCTCTCCACCATTTCGATATTCTCACCGAAACCGCCTGTGCCGATCACGACAGCCTTGGTATTCACCCTCATGACCGTGCCCGTCTTATCTTCGGCAATAAGGCCAGTAATGCGCCCATTCTCCTTGATCAATTGCTTCGCCGGAGTCTGCATGTAGATTACCGCGCCCAGAGATTTGGCCTTGGCTGCCAGGGCATCTGTTAACGCCGGGCCATTGGGGTCCTTGTAATGCCACGTCACCTGTGCCCCTGGATAATATGACACCAAGTCAACAAACTTTATCCCCAGTTTCTCGAACCAGTCGATAGTGCTGGCGGATTTGCTCAGATAGGCCTTTACCAGTTTGGCATCTGCCCGATAGTGCGTATGCTTCATATAAAACTCAAGGGCATCCTGCACTGTGAAGGTCAGGTGTTTTTCACGCTGCAGCCTGCTTTCCACTGCAAAGGGGCCGTTCCCGCCCTGCGCAAGGCGTTCCTGTTTCTCGAACACCGCAACCTTCAATCCCATCTCAGCTGCCGTTTCTGCTGCGGCCAATCCCGCGCAGCCGCCCCCTATCACCGCTACATCGGTTTCCAGGGTCCTGCCCGGTGTTGTTGTCTTCGTCTTGGCGACACCTGTCTGTGCCCATGCCGGACCTGAAAATCCCAGACCCAAAGCCGTTGTGGACCCTCCTACAAATTTAATAAATGTTCTTCTGGAGACATCAGTCATTTAAAAGTCCTCCTTTCATAACAATTAAGGCTTGCTATTTCCCTAATATTAGAAGTTTATAAAATCTTTTAAAATTTTGTATCATTTATCTGTTGTCCCCTTCCTGATTATGTCATGCCCCCGGCAATACAGATCGATATCTCCGGGGCCGATCCTATAAGGCTTAACACTAGAACCGGACAGACAAAATAGCGCCGTAGGTCATGGGAGGTCCGATCATCATCGACCCCTTCATGATATTTTTCTTTACCGCGTAGTTCTCAAGGTTCTTCACATAT
>JAFGIC010000398.1 GCA_016929815.1 Deltaproteobacteria bacterium | reverse complement strand
TGAAGGCGATCCTTCCGTTTATATTGCCAGGACATTGTTTGAGTGTGATCCTCACTCCATACTTGAAGGAATGTTGATCAGCGCATATGCTTCAGGCGCCTCCCACGGCTTAATATTTATCAATAATCAATATAAAAAGGCCATAGAAGTAATCAATACGGCGCTTCAAAAGATGAGAGAACTGGGTCTGCTTGGCGAAAATATAATGGGGACCAAATTCAAATTCGATCTGGAGATAAGGACATCGGCAGGGGCGCATATTGAGGGAGAGGAAACGGCACTGTTGAATTCCATTGAGGGGAAAAGGGCCACGACGTCCATCCGTCCCCCGTATCCTACTCAGTCCGGCCTATTCGGCAAGCCTACAGTTATCAGCAATATTGAGACGCTAAGCCATGTCTCGGCCATACTTCAGAAGGGCGCGGACTGGTATGCCGGAATCGGAACGGACCGGAGCAAGGGCACCAAGATCTTTGTACTCGGGGGAAGCGTTGCAAAACCCGGACTCGTAGAGGCGCCTATGGGCACAACTGTCCGCCAGCTGGTCTATGACTTAGGCGGCGGCGTATCAAATGGAAAGGCATTGAAGGCCGTGCAGGTAGGCGGACCCTTGGGGGGATTAGTAAACGAGGAAGATCTTGATCTTTCTCTTGACTTTGAGACCCTAAAGGGAGCCGGGCACATAATGGGCAGCGGAGGCATCTTTGTCCTGGATGGAAGCGTATGCGCAGTGGATTTTGCAAAGAATTGCCTCCAGTACCTGGAGAAGGAATCATGCGGCAAGTGCGTGTTCTGCCGTGAGGGCACATTGCAGTTTGCCCTGATCCTTAAAGACATATCTGAGGGAAGAGGAAAAAAGGACGACATTGAGATACTTCTGGAATTCGGAGAGGGCATGAAGGAAGGGGCGTTCTGCGCCTTTGGAAGGAATGCGGCAAATCCCGTGCTGTCTGCAATTAAATATTTCCGTGAGGAATACGTTGAGCATATTGCCGATCATAAGTGCCCGGCAGGGGTGTGTAAGATCGGTTGATAGATAATTTCCGGTTCTGGAGATATCGCGATACCATAGAATGTTTGAGTATAAGCATGCCGGCGCAAGGCTTAAGGCGCATGGCGCAAGGAAAATGATAAAAGTCCGGCCTGGCGCTTAAAAAGATTTGAAATTTCAAATTTGAAATTTGAAATATTATGGCGCCATGCGCCTTAATATAAGGGGGTATTTTTGGATAAATTCACATTAACAATAGATGGTAGAGAAATAACAACCACAGCAGACAAATCCCTGCTGGAAGCAGCTCTGGAGGGCGGCATCTATATCCCTCATATGTGCTTTCACGAGGATTTGAGGCCGGAAGGGGCATGCAGGCTGTGTCTTGTTGAAATAGAGGGAGTGGAAGGCGTCAAGGCCTCCTGCTCAACCAAGGCTGAAAAGGGAATGGTGGTAACCACCAAGTCGGAACATCTTGAACACCTCCGCCATCTTGCCATGGAACTTATAATTGCCCGTCATCCGGCGGAGTGTACTGGGTGCCCGAAGTATCTTAACTGTGAACTTCAGTCCAATAAGCAGTTTATAGGCGGAAGTGAAGAGGTCAGGGTAAGAAAACAGATCAAGCCTATTTCCGTTAACGACAGTAATCCTCTTTTTACACACGACTTCACAAGATGCATCCTGTGCGGGAGGTGCGTCAGGGCGTGTTACGAACTGAGGGGCGTCGGTGTCGTTTCATTCATCGGGAAGGGAAAGGATACCAACATCGGCACGGCATATGACCGTCTTCTCATGGATGCGGACTGCAGGTTCTGCGGCGCCTGCGCAGCCGTGTGCCCGACAGGATCAATCAGGGACAGCGAAAGATACATGGAGGGAAAGGACAAGCGCAAGGCACTTCTCCCCTGCAAGAATTACTGTCCCGTTGGGATTGATGTGCCCCGATATGTGCGCCTTATTGCCGAGGGAAAATTTGATGAGTCATACGCGGTTGTAAGGGAAAGCCTGCCCCTGCCGTGCATTTGCAGCTACGTCTGTCTCAGCTTCTGCGAGAATGACTGCCGCAGGGGGCAGATAAATGATCCGGTCGGCATAAGGGAGCTTAAAAGGTTTGTAAGTGAAAGGCACACTGATTTCTGGAAAAGGGATCTGAAACCCCATGAGCCCACAGGAAAAAGGGTGGCTGTACTGGGTTCCGGTCCTTCAGGGTTGACCGCTGCCTATTACCTGGCAAGGAAAGGCCACGGCGTCACGATATTTGAACAGGACGCCCAGATAGGCGGTATGCTGAGGCATACCATATCAAGAAAGCGGCTTCCAAAGGAGGCCCTTGAAGACGATATCAATGAGATAATCAATGCCGGCGTTGAGATAAGACTTAATGAAGGCGGCAAGACCATAGACCAGCTCTTTGAGGAGGGCTATAATGCAGTGCTGCTTGCAATAGGAAGCACATTCTCGGGCCCCCCGGCGCTGAGGTTTAAGGATGAAGATCTCAATATTACACCCATGGGGGGGATTGAGGTAGATACATACAATATGGCAACCAGCAGGGAAGGGGTGTTTGCCTGCGGCGATGTGGCTATCAACGGGGTAACAGAGGACTTTATAGAATATACAAAGAGCGAGGATTACTACGAGGACTTCCATGAATCTCTTATAGAGGGTATGGTTGCCAACAGGGGGGATTCATACCGTTCGGCGACAATTGCCATCAAATCAGGCAAGAATGCCGCAGAAGGCATTGACCAGTTCCTTGACGGAGACGGGGACCTGACAGAGAGGTTTGCTTCCATTGAGGAAGAGCAGAGCCCCATACTGGGAAGGGAGAAGGGCTTTTCGCGCCTCGGACGTCGTGCGGATGCTTTCCAGCGCCCCGTTCCTCAATATGCAGGCATGGATCCTGCCGGAGATGCGCTTACCGAAGAGGAGGCCGTTGAAGAGGCAAAGAGATGCCTTAAATGCAACCTGCGTCTTAAGATAACGCCTCCAAAGTTCTGGACAGAGTATTAAGGATTGAATAAATATACTACCCCGGAATGCTAATAAGATTTCCGGCATGATATTGATTAATATAAAAAAGCCGATCCTGAATAGATCGGCTTTATAATGTTTTTTTCGGAGGGCTTATCCCTCCTTTTCTGTATCCGTGCTGTGATTAAGGTAATTTTCGCACGCAGCCTTCAGGGTATTTGTCGAGAGGAGGGCGCAGTGTTCGCTTTCTTTGGGCACGCCACCCAGTGCCTCTAGGATGTCCTTCTGCTGCAAGTCCAGTATCTCTCTAATGTCTTTACCCTTTGCCATGCATGTCGTCATGCTTCCGCATGCAAGGGATGAACTGCATCCGGTTGTAGTAAAACCGATCTGCTCCACCACGCCACCGTTAGCGTGAAGCCAGAATTCCATCGTGTCCCCGCAGGGGCCTGTAATGCGGGCATGCCCGTTGAATTCCCTAAGCGGGCCGTGATTGCGAGGGTTCCGTGCGTGATCGGGGACCCTTGAGATAATATTCAGAATATCAACTAACTCCATATATTTTATGCTCCAAAAATAATAAAAAAGGCTTAATTCTATTATAATTCTATCTTAAGCCAGCTTTCTTCCTGCCTTGGGGCCTGGCCCTATGGCGTAGATCTCCTCTATATTTAGAATGACTGCACCCTTGGATTTCAGGGGAAACCCTATTTCTTTGCCCCTGCCTTCGATCCAGCGGGCTGTCTCATCGAATCTGCTTCCGGCGGTCTCTACGGTTACTGTTCCCTTTAATTGATATCCTTCATGACCTTCCCAGTACATCAGGGATGCCTTCGGATTTGCGCGAATATTTTCAATAGTCTTGTTGAAGAACTGGTCGGATACAAGGACCGTCTGAGGGTCGATGATCCTTTTAGCACCGATCGGGACGGCATTAGGCATACCATCCTTCGTTGAAGTAGCCATTATAGCTGTGTTAACTTTTTCAAAAAGTTCTTTCATGCGTTCCGTCATTTGCGCCATATAAAATCTTACTCCTTTTTTATTGTTCGTTTTTTCTATTACCATAGTCGGATAAAACGTTTGCCGTCTTTTAACTCGCCTCTAATCTTTTCCATGTGGCGCAATACGGCAAATTCACGTTCCAGATCAGTCGCCTTTATCTTCAATCTGTCAGAAAGCGCCTCCGGTTCAATGGGTCCATTTTTTAAAATATCCAAAATCTTTTCCTGAACAGGGGTGAGGCTCAGGTTATCGCCTTGACTCCTGCTGAAGGATTTTGCGCTATATACGGCCCAGGGGTCGCATGCCTTCAGCGGGGACACGAGGTCCATATAGCAGTCTTCGCACAGGATCTGCCCGTTAAGCTCTCTTTCTTCACCATCAACTATGATGGCCCCGCATCTGTCACACCGCATATATATCACCGATTTATTATCTTCAGAATCTCCGCCGACCGGCAGGGTTTTAATATTTAATCCGTCATGTACGACAGACACCGTTTTTTGGGGACTGCTCCGCTCCCCGTGCCAGCCATTTTAAAAATCGTTTTAAAAATCCTGAGTCATCGACTCTTTTCTTTTTTGAGGCCATTTTTAAATGTAATGCATTGCCGTGATCTTCCATATCAATTTTCATGGTATCCTCTTTTTCCCAGTGACGCCTAACCTTTTAATACAATATCACCTTCATTAACACCTATATTTTCCGCGATCACCCTGCATTTGGCCTTTAAAAGAAAAGAAATGGGGCGTTTTTCAGAGGATAAGGCCTCATAATTCCCCTGTCCTTTACTTATTATAAAATTTGAGTTGTCGTAAACCTTTATGAATTCTTCGCTGCATGTGGAAAGGACGGCGCCAGGCGCATCTGTGCCTGATGATAATATGTCGGCAACCTTATCTATCCCGGCACGTATGGCGTCTTCATATGTAGCGTCATTTATTACCGGCCTTCCCCTTACAACGTATGTCACAGGCCTTTTTAATTCCTCTATAAGCACCCTGTCAAAGACGCATTCCCCGGCGTTATCGCAGATGTAAAGGATCTCATCGGCCTCATTCAAACGGGACTTGAAGGCCGCATAATCACATACGGCAAAATCCTTTTCGAGTGTTTCTTCCACATTTTTTATAAGATCAATCCTATGGTTGATGCCGTAATCGATCACATTTCCGGCTATGGCAATCTTGATTGCCGTTAACAGCCTGTCATCGGAATTTTCAACCTTGTTTTTTAACGAGGGGTAAAGCAGAAGCGCCTTATTATTGCTCTCCTTCTTTATTTCCAGATAGGGATCAAGATTGCCCGTGATTTCCCTGATTTTGCGGTATATTATTCTTCCTGTTTCCGGAGGAGGGCTACTGAAGGGGATATCCTTGATCATCATCCCTATTTCATCAAGGGTCTTTCTGATCTTAATTTCATCCTCCGTGGCTATTCTCGCCGCCCTGAGTGCTTGAGACAAAAAACATGGGATACAATCCATATACGTATTCATTTGAATAATCCTGGTATTCAGCCTGGGCCTGATTTAAGATTCCGATATCGACTCTGAATGGATTATCCTCTTGTCATGGCTGTGCCGCATTTGGGACATTGCAGATCATAGCAGGGAGTCCCCAGCTGATGAGTGACCTTTTCTCCGCATTTCGGGCACACGCAGTATCCTCCAGGACCTGCTGCGTAACCGCCCCCACGGCCCATGCCGCCTCCGGAGCCGGTTCCTGCGCCCATACCTCTGCCTCCGCCGGCGCCTCTCCCTGCGCCGCCACTTCTTCCCATTCCTCTGCCTGTTCCGGCACCCTGTCCTCTCGGTCCTGTTCCATCTCCTCTTGGCATATGATTCTCTCCTTTTTTTATGTTTTTTTTGTTTGTTTAATCATGTAGTTATTCAGCGCTTCCTGCAGGGTCTCAGCAGCGAGAAAACAGCAATGCTGATCCTCCTTAGGGAAACGACCGAGTACCTTTATTATCTCTTCACCTGTGACCTCGATCAGATCATCAGGGGTCTTGCCTATTGCAAGTTCCGCCGCAAATGAACCGCACACGGCGCTCCCGCCGCACCCGTCGGTCGTGAATGACGCATCAATGACATGGTCATTCTCAAATTTTAAAAAGATCTCAATCGTGTCGCCGCATGTACCTGTCACCCTTGCATAGCCGTCCGGGTTTTCCATCGGCCCCATGTATAGGATATTCATCCATCTTTGAAAAGCAATTTCACCATAGGCTTCTCTGGTCTCTTCATAGATTTGGGCCTGCATCTTTTCTGCAAAATCATCCAGTTCGTCTTCGCTCAATTCTTTCCCGGCTCCTTAAAATCGGTCTTCAGAACATTAAATTTACCCTTAGGTTATCAATGTCGGCAAATAAACACCCTGCATCTATCCATAAACCGTTATTAGGATTTTAAATGCTCAAATCTCTCCCTGGCTATATAGTGATTATCAAAAAAATATTACTATATCTCTATCGGAATTTCCAGTAAGAAATTTATAATGCCTGAATGTCTGTCTTTATATAAAATACAGCATTATTTATGCCAATTAAATCCCGACAAAAGGTCTGAGTAACCTGCCGATAATAATAGGTTTGTAAAGATTACATCTTATCATGCTGGAAAAGGTGTGTTGCTTTTATGCTACTTAAACACAGAAATAGAGTTGCATATACGATACTCAGGCAGGCAACTGATCCGGCTTACGGTATATTTCTAAAATGAGCATATGCTCAAAAAAAATCTTGACTATTGATTATAAAAGGCTGTATTATGAGCGTAAGATCATAACAGGAGTATTAAATGCCGAGACCCAGAAAGATCAGATTTGTTCAGGGGCATCCCATAGCTGACGTCTTTGTGCCGAACAGCATTCCTCCCTTGGGGAGGCAGGAGGCCTTTCTTCCCATAGAGGGGCTGGAGGCCATCAGAATGATAGATTATCAAAGGCTGGATCAGGAGACTGCTTCCAGGTTGATGAACGTTTCAAGGCAAACCTTCGGCAGGATTCTGGCAGAGGCAAGGACCGTTGTTGCTGATGCGCTTGTTATGGGGAAGACCCTCAGGATCGAGGGCGGAAATTTTGTTGTTCCGCCTGCGAGAAGAGGACGCCATGGCCGTAGCTGGGGAGGCTGAATTTAAAGGAAAGGAGGTGTTATATATGCCTGGATTCGATGGAACAGGGCCTGCCGGAATGGGTCCCATGACAGGAAGGGGGCTGGGATACTGCTATACTTATCCCGGCGCCTATGGTCAGGCGGCGATGCCTTATCCCGGATATTGGAGCCCGGGTTATGGACGAGGTTTCGGACGTGGCCGGGGTTTCGGTCGTGGCAGAGGTTTCAGAAGGGGTTTCGGTCCCGGTTTTGGCCTCGGCTACGGGAGGGGCATAGGACGGCAGGGTTTTTATCCTGCGTGGAGAGGGTGGTAAAACGCCATGATAAAAAATATGCCATATTAATATAATAACTAAATTTTAAATAGGAGGTGAAGATTATGCCAGGTTTTGATGGAACGGGACCCAGGGGAGAAGGTCCCATGACAGGTGGCGCCAGGGGCTATTGCAACCCTGGTTACACGGGCTACGGAAATTATTATGGACGAGGATACGGAATCGGTCGTGGTCGGTGGCAAGGAAGAGGATTCGGGCCCGGCCTCGGCTGGGGCCGTGGATATGGAAGAGGCACTGGCTGGCAGGGAGCTTATTATCCCCCTGCCGGAGCATGGTATGGGCCCACCTATAACGCACCTTATGGGAACCCCTACTATATGAAACCGGAAGATGAGGTCGTCTCCCTCAAAAATGAGGCCGGAGCAATGAAAGATGAACTTGACGCCATCAATAAACGTATTGAGGAACTTGAATCACAAGAATCTAAATCATGATAAAGGGAGAAACAACTCACCGGGTCTGTATTGATATCAGCATTGCAGGCCCGGTGTCCCTTGCCGGAATTATTACGTGAGCAAACGCGTCGCAGATCTTTTGAAGCCCTTATTGTATTGATTTCAATATCGTCTTTATGCCGGTGTGATAGCGGGGTGACTGATAACATGAATAAAAACTCATCCAAGATTGAAATTATATATGACAATAAGGTAATAAAAAACGGCCTTAAACCCGCCTGGGGTTTTTCCTGTCTCATAAGGCTTCCATGCTGTAAAATCCTTTTTGATACCGGA
>JAFGIC010000047.1 GCA_016929815.1 Deltaproteobacteria bacterium | reverse complement strand
GAAAAGACTGGGCGCTCAGGTTATTGCCCTTTCAAGCAGCGATGAGAAACTCAGGTATTGCAGGGAAAACGGGGCCGACTACGGCATCAACTACAAAGAGAAGGACTATGTCAAAGAGGTCATGGAGATAACCGCGGGCAAGGGGGTGGACATATCTTTCAACAGCGTGGCAGGTCACACATTGAGGAAAGATCCGAAGGTGATAAAGCCCTTTGGGTTGCTGGTCGTTTATGGCGAGGCTGCGGGCCGGGATGTGATAGACCCTTTCGAAGAAATGATTCACAAGGGATTAACGGTGAAATTTTCTTCTATCTATTCACGTATGGGAACCGAGTCCTACAGGAAGGCCACCGACTACCTGGAAAACTGGCTGAAGACTGAAGAACTCGACAATGTCTCAAAGGTCTTCAGGCTGGAAGATGCCGCTCAGGCCCATCAATGGTTTGAAGACGGACGCGCCTATGGGAAGATAGTCCTTGAACCTTGACGGCTTCGTGAAAAGTCCAACTTCCCTTAGACTGGCTCATGGCCCTGAGCAAAGCCGAAGGGCTGCGTTAAGCTTCATTTTTCGTCATTGCAGCGTACTGTAAGTACGCCTCATTCCTCAAGATTCGCAAGCCTTTCATTTGGAGCTTTTCGCTTTGCCGTCCTATTTCTGACTTTTTACGAGACCATCAAGTTTAAGATCGGTAACCGGCAATTCGGACTTTAATATTTTGCAGATATTTACTTCTTTCCAAATACTTAGGGGGCTTAAAGAACTCTCATAATCTTTTTTTTGAAGAACCCATTTTCCCTATTGGCCCCATATTAACCATAAGATTTTAAGATCCGGATTAAGGCGGCGGAACCTATGGAAAAAAAAGATCTTAGAGAAAGAGGAAAAGGTCATCGCCTGAGATTGCGGGAGAAGTTTGTTGAAGGCGGCCTGGATAGATTTTCCGACGAAGAAGTAGTAGAGTTTCTCCTTACCCTTGGGACCCCAAGAAGAGATGTCAAAATCCAGGCCAGGGAGGCCATAAAAAGATTCGGCAGCCTTTCCAGGACACTCTCGGCGTCCGTTAATGAGTTGACCGGGATAATGGGAATAGGCCCTAAAAACGCCCTTTACCTCAACCTTGTACATCAGGTTGCGGGGAGATACCTTCGAGACAGGGCAAAGGGAAAGAGCTTTTTTGGGTCGTCAAAGGCCGTTTTTGATTTCCTTTTTCATTCAATGCGAGACCTGAAAAGAGAGGTATTCAAGGTACTCTTTCTTAACAGAAAAAACGAATTGATCCTTGACCAGGACGTATTTCTTGGAACTCTGACCGGAAGTGCGGTCTATCCGCGGGAAATCATGACGATTGCCCTTGAAAACAGGGCCGCCGCCCTCGTGTTTGTCCATAATCACCCTTCGGGAGATCCGAGCCCATCAACCGAGGATCGTAAATTGACAAGGGATCTGGTATGGGCCTCACAGCTGCTCATGATTCAGGTCCTTGATCATGTTATCATAGGAAACAATGCCTACTATAGCTTTGCCGATGAAGGCCTTATTAAAACCTTTATAAGTGAGTATGA
This sequence comes from Deltaproteobacteria bacterium, assembly GCA_016929815.1. Taxonomy (GTDB): domain Bacteria; phylum Desulfobacterota; class DSM-4660; order Desulfatiglandales; family HGW-15; genus JAFGIC01. The sequence goes on along the minus strand of JAFGIC010000047.1, from coordinate 9,750 downwards.
GCTGCGACTTAATCCTTGACACTTTTGTTTAAATCATGACAATAGGCTCATTGCGCGAGAGTGGCGGAATTGGCAGACGCGCTGGACTTAGGATCCAGTGCCGCAAGGTGTGGGGGTTCGAGTCCCCCCTCTCGCACCATGAGTCCCAGTACTAACCGGGCTGTTTAAGCTGTCGTCTTATAGGCCCCTCTTTGCTGTTTTTTTGACAATGATATGGAGATTCCTGATGAAACATCATAACCTTATGATTATTGGGTTTATTATGGCAGGCGCTCTGGCCTTTCTCGCGCTTTTTTACCGGCCGGTCATTGCTGAGGAGGATGAAATTTTGAGACTTCGTCAGAAGGTTACTGAATTGGAGGGCAGGATAAAAGACATGGAGAACCTTCTGAAAATATACCATGATGCCGGAGATATAGATACCGGGACAGAGAGAGGCTGGCAGAACAAGAAAAACTGGCGCAGACTCAAAACTGGCATGACCAAAGACCAAGTCCAATCAATCCTTGGTGAGCCGATAAAAACAATAAAAGGAGTCAGGGCCTTCTGGTATTATCCTAACATATACCGCGGTTATGTTTCCTTTGATGAAAAGGGATTTCTAACCAAGTGGAACGAACCATAGATTGTGTCTAATTTTAAAAACTAAATTAATTAGATATCACAATTATCTAAAGTTATAATTACAGGATTAGGAGTCCAAAGAATGCTTGAATCAGGAACCAGGATAGAAATGACAAAGGGTTATAGGGGTGTAAAGGGTGTGATTAAAGAGACTACCGATTCCCTTTATGAGTTTTATGTAGTAACTTTAGATAATGGTATTAATATAGTAGTCGGACCTTCTGCCTTTATTCCAGATGCGAAAGCAGGTGAGGGACATGCCGGGGGTAAGAACCCATAAAAAGGCATCTAAATAGCGCTATCTTTTAGGCATCTCTTGCTTCGGTGGGATAATTTGAGCTAACTCAGGGTAAAAATTACTTGACAACCATTACTGAAAATTGTAATTTGTTAAAAATCTAAATATCTTAAGGGGTATCTTCACATGAAAAATGGCATAAAAAAGAGATATATCTTAGCGGTATTGCTCTTCGTACTTGCATGCTCTTTTGTTAATCCCTCAATGATTCTGGCTCAAACCACTTCCCATACGGTCCAAAAAGGGGACACGCTTTGGGGTATATGTGAAAAATATTATGGCAACCCCGATATTTGGCCCAAACTGTGGCAGATGAACCCTTTTGTCACCAACCCCCACCTCCTAAATCCGGGTGATGTTATTACCTTATTTGAAAAAGACCCCGTTATGGAGGTCACAAAGCCTCAGGTAGTCAAAATGGAACCTCCTGTTAAGAAACCGGAACCGGAATCCGCAGTCATGGGTGTCAATGTGGAAGGCTTCACCGATGTGAATACCCTGGGATTCCTTTCCCTGGAAAAGATCCAACCATGGGGCAATATTTTCGCATCTGACAGCGGCAAGCTAATTTTAGGCAATGGCGAAAACGCGTTTGTGATCTTTGATGAGAGTAAGGAAATCAAAGTGGGGGATGAGTTCTCCATAGGCATGATTTCTCCCCTGCTCAAGCATCCCGTCACGGGGAAGAAACTGGGATATACCTATTCCATAAACGGTAGATTAGTAGTTGAAGAGCGCCTCGGTCTCGCCCATAGCAACATGAAATTTTATGAGAAAAAGAACGTTTTTCAAACGAAAATCATTGAATCCCATGAGCCGATCCACATAGATAATATCGTCATTCCTTTTACATCGGTTTCACCGTGCGTGCTGCCGGTGCCCAGCAACAAGGAATTGCTCGCAAATATCGTCGCAACAAAGCGTCAGCAGGTACTTATCAATCCGAACTCAATTGTTTACATCGATCGTGGCTTTAATCATGGAGTGAATAGGGGAAACGTTTTTGAAGTGGTCAAGGCAAACATTGTCCCTGATCCTAAAAAACCGGAAAAAGAATTTTACAGGCCGCAGAACAGTAAAATAATCCTCCCTGATATTCGTATCGGAATGATAATGATACTTGAATCCCGGCCTGACACATCATCCGCCATTGTGCTCTTTGCTAATGAGCCTATACCAAAAGGCGCCTATATTAAGAACATATCATGGGTTAAGACACCCGATTTCCTTTTATCCAGGGCCAGTTGCCCGGTCGAATAGGTCTCAACGCAATAAAAATCTTCCAATAATGATAACCATTCAAGAAAAGACTTGACTATTGCAGTTTGCTCTGCTTTATAATCCCGCCGTATCCAGTGTAAAGCGTATCGGAAATCATGCCTATTTGGTCAGATAAAAGATGCAGCTGGCTCGCCTTACAAATGATCCCGGGGCTGGGCAACATTGCCTTCAAGAACCTGTTGGCCAGGTTTGGGGACCCTGAACGAGTTTTTCAGGCAAACATATCCGAGTTAATCGATGTTGAGGGTATTCGAAAAGACCTCGCCCTCAATATAGCCGGCAAGAAGTATAGGGGTGATCCCCAAAGTGAGCTTCGAAAGGCGAAGAGCCAGGGCATTAGAGTCATCACCTATTCTGACCCTGCTTATCCCAGGGCATTGAAAGAGATATATGACCCACCGATGCTTCTGTACCTCAAGGGTAAAGATATCCCCGGCAACACAACTTTTATTGCCGTGGTCGGTTCAAGAAACGCTACTCACTATGGCCTCAAAGCTGCTGAAATGATAGGACAGGGCCTCGCAAGGCGCGGATTAGGGGTAGTAAGCGGCATGGCCAGAGGCATAGATTCCGCCTCTCACTGGGGTTGTCTGAGGGGTTTAGGGTTTACCGTAGCTGTTTTAGGAACAGGTATTGATATCATTTATCCCGGCTCCAATAAAAATCTGTTTCAGCAGATTACTGAAAAGGGGGCGGTGATTTCTGAATTTTCTATGGGCACCCCTCCAACGCCGAATAATTTTCCAATGCGGAATCGAATAATAAGCGGCCTAAGCAGGGGTGTAGTCATTGTTGAGGCGACTAAAAACAGCGGTTCTCTTATCACTGCCTCCCTCGCCCTTGAACATGGACGTGAAGTATTTGCAGTACCGGGAAGCATAGAATCCTTTAAAAGCACCGGATGTCACTTTCTTATCAAACAAGGGGCCCGGCTGATTGAGAATTCAGATGATATACTTGAGGAATTGGGCCTGAACTGCCCCTATATGCCCAAAACCGATACATTCAAGCAAGCTTCCATGCCGCCTATGGATGAATCTGAAAGAACCATCTATGACATCATTGGAGATTATCCAATACATATAGACCAGATATCCAGGAGCGGAAAACTGGAACCCGGAGAAGTGTCCAGCACACTCATGAGAATGGAGCTTAAAGGAATGATCAGGCAGCTTCCGGGAAAGATGTTTGTTCGTTAAACACATCTCGCATGTTAAAATAATTTCTCTTGATTGATAGTATCTTAGATCCATTTTTTCACTCTTTACTCACACTTTGCACGAATGATTATTGACTTACCAAAGGTTTGATGAATACTGATAGACATGGAAAAGAAAAAAATTACATCACGGAGCAGGCGATCTGTCAAGGCGTCTGACACTGCAGGAAAGCAGCTGGTTATTGTAGAGTCACCGGCCAAGGCGAGAACCATCAATAAATACCTGGGCACGGATTATATTGTGATGGCCTCGGTCGGACATGTCCGTGACCTGCCTAACAAAAATCCAAAGGGCGTCAAAGACCCCGTTCCGGGGGTTGATCTGGAGAATGATTTTAAACCAACCTATCAGATAATAAAAGGCAGGGGAACGGCTGTGAAGGAGTTGCGGAACGTTGCCAAAGGGGCCGCAGGAATATGGTTGGCCACGGACCTTGATCGAGAAGGAGAGGCAATTGCCTGGCATCTGACAGAGGCGCTTGGGGTAAAACCAGAAGACACTAACAGGGTTGTTTTTAACGCAATAACAAAAAAAGAGATCGAAAAGGCCTTCAATGAACCTCGTGTGATAGATATGGGCAAGGTGAACGCCCAGCAAGCGAGACGAATCCTCGACAGGATTGTGGGCTATCAGGTATCGCCTCTATTATGGAAAAAAGTTTCAGGAGGATTGAGCGCCGGCCGTGTACAATCGGTGGCCGTGCGCTTGCTGGTAGAGCGGGAACGAGAGATCGAGGCGTTCATGCCCGAAGAATACTGGAGATTAACCGGTTATTTCACTGCATCTATCAAAGACGCGGAATCACTGGCGGAACAATGGCAAAATTGGCTGGAACAAGCCCCGAAAAAGGGAAACAAAAATAGACCCAATGGAAGAACAGTACATGAAAAGAACGAATGGCTTTCCGAGCGAAACAGCCTTACCTCGGAATTGATCGAGATTAACGGAACGAAATTCAGGCCGAAAGAGATCAGCGAAGCGTTAGAGGTCGCCAAATTAGCCGGTTTTCAGCTTGATGAACAGATAGAGGAAGAAAATTCCGGTTCAGGTGGAAGAACGAAGCGGAAGATCCGTTTGAAGGGCCATGTGACAGGAGGACCGGAATGGAACGTTAAGTCAATTCAAACGAAACGCACGAAGAACCGACCTCACTCACCTTTTATCACCAGCACCCTTCAGCAGACGGCCGCTAATCAATTAGGCTTTACAACCCAGACCACAATGCGCACGGCTCAGGCCCTTTATGAAGGCGTGGCAATAGATAAAATGGGCTCAATCGGCCTGATCACATACATGAGAACCGACTCCACACATCTTTCCCCGGATGCAATCAGTATGGCAAGGGATTATATCAAAATCAGGTTCGGCGATCCTTACCTGCCTTCCAAGCCAAACTATTTTACTTCTTCCAACAAAAGCGCCCAAGAGGCTCACGAGGCAATCCGTCCGACGGATGTGAATCTTACGCCGGACCGCGTTCTTTCATCGCTGACGGGCCAGCAGCACAAATTATATAAGTTAATCTGGGAACGATTTATTGCATGTCAGATGAAAGAGGCCCTTTGGGATTACACGACCATTCTGATCTCGGGCGTTGCAATCGGTAAAGAGCTGCTGTTCCGGGCTACAGGCAGGGTCTTGGTATTTGACGGCTACTACAGGTTGACAGGAGTGCCAAACAGCTCCGAGGAAGCGATGCTGCCATCCGTGAAAGAGAGACAGCCCCTCGCAGCCATTCAGATCGATCCAACCCAAAACTTTACCTCACCTCCTCCAAGGTACACCGAAGCTTCGCTGGTCAAAAAACTGGAAGCAGAGGGAATCGGCCGGCCGAGCACCTATGCGCAGATCATTCAGGTTATTCAGAATCGTGAATACGTCAAAAAAATCGAGAACCGGTTTCACGCTACCGATCTGGGTAAGGTCGTTACAGACAAACTGGTAGAGGCGTTTCCCGAGATACTGCAAGTAGGCTATACCCGGGATATGGAGCAACAACTCGACGATATTGAAGATAAACAAGCCGACTGGGTGCAGATGCTCCGGCAGTTCTATGGACCCTTCAAGCGGAACCTTGATGCGGCGTATCAGCGTATGGAGCATGCAAAGGCAGAGACCCAACCGGCTCCCCACACATGTCCCCAATGTGGCGGCAATACCGTCTATCGTTTTGGTAGAAACGGAAGATTTCTCAGTTGCTCGAATTACCCGAAGTGTAAATTCGCAGCGCCTATTGACAGGGACGGAAATCCTGTCACTCCGGAGCAAACTGACATTGCCTGTCCGAGATGCGGTGATCCTATGTTATTGAAAAGAGGACGTTTCGGACCATTCCTGAGTTGTATCAAATATCCTGAGTGTGATGGTATCCTTAATCTTGATAAAAAAGGTTTTATCATTCCCCTAAAGGTCCCACCTCTTCTCACGGATCTGGCCTGTCCTAAATGCGAGGCGCCGCTTAACATCAGACGGGGGGCGCGGGGCCCATGGTTGAGCTGCTCAAAATTTCCCAAGTGCCGCGGAAGGCAGGGATGGGCTAGACTCGATGACAAGATAAAAAACAGGTTGGAAAAAGGCCTTGAAGAACATGAAAAAGTCCATCCTCAGCCGATTATACGTAACCTGAACGGAGATCCTTTGGGTACTGACTACAGGCCTCAAACAAAAAATGCCCCCGATTAATCCTGCCAATTTGAAAATAGTCGGTTCCATATGCCTGATTCTTTCTTTAGTGTATATGTCCGAACAGTCCTCGGTGCGCCCCTTCAGCAGTTTCAAAGCCTACATCAGTTAATAGACCGGAATGATTTATCATGATAAAAAAAATACTGACCATAGATGATATAAAAAGATTTGCCATGAATTCTTTACCAAGTTACCCGGGTAGTCACGACTGGCACCATACCCTGCGCGTCTTTAATCTGTGCATTCATATTGGGAAGGTGGAAGGGGCTGATATGGAGGTACTAAATATGGCAGCCTACCTCCATGATGTAGGCCGTCCTTTTCAGGATGAATCAAAGGGAAGAATTTGTCATGCCCGGAAAGGGGCCGAGATAGCCACGGGACTGCTTGAAAATATCTCCCTTTCCGAAGATCAAAAGGCCAACGTTATACACTCTATTCAAGCTCATAGGTTCCGTGGAAATCATATACCTGAAACCCTTGAGGCCAAAGTCCTTTTTGACGCTGATAAGCTTGATTCCATTGGCGCAATAGGTATTGGCAGAGCCTTCCAGTTTGCCGGCGAGGTAGGGGCGAAACTCCACAACCCATGTATCGATCCTGAGAATACAAAACCTTACACGGAGGAAGATACGGCATACAGGGAGTTCAGGCTTAAGCTCTCGAAAATAAAGGATAGGATGCTTACATTTACCGGTTACCAAATTGCCATAGAACGGCATAAATTTATGGATGAATTTTTCAAGAGATTCTTGCGCGAATATGATTGCTTCAAATAATATCAATTCCTTATGCACCCGGCCTGAGCATTTTGGCCATGACTTTATTGACGATTTCGACCCATTCGCATATCCCGCCGCACCTTGCGGGGATGGGTTCGGATATATTCTTTGTGAAATATGTTACAATTACGCTTGACATGGGAAAAAACAACTGGTAGAAAGCACAACGTCTAAATTTAGGTTACTGTCTGAAATTTATGTTCATTGGATCCGACTCGGCCTGCGAATCCGATTGGACTGGTAAGGAATTTTCTCTAACCTTTTAACAATTCCATAGGAGGAAGAAATCATGATTAAACCGCATGGATCGGATAAATTAAATCCGCTGTACATTCAAGACGAGAATAAGCGTGCTAAATTGGCTAAAGAGGCGGAGGGCCTGCCTTCTATTGTCATATCTTCTGCAGCGGCAGCCAATGCCGTTATGCTTGGAGGCGGATACTTTAACCCGCTGTCCGGGTACATGAACCTTGCAGACGCAATGAGCGTTTCCGAAAAGATGCAGACCGTTGACGGGCTGTTTTGGCCCACGCCCGTATTAAACGTAGTAAAGGACGCCTCAGCCATAAAAGACGCCAAGAGAATCGCCCTGCGTGACCCCAATGTGGACGGAAACCCTATAATGGCGATACAGGATGTGGTTTCCATTGAGAAGATTAGCGATGCCCAGATGAAGGTAATGACTGAGAAGGTGTTCGGTACCACCGACCCGGCCCACCCCGGTGTAAACGCATTCAATACTGTCGGCAACATTGCAATATCAGGCCCAATCCAGGTGCTTAGCTACTCCTACTTTGCAACCGACTTCGTAGGCACCTACAAGACCGCTTATGAGATAAGAGATGAGATGGCCAAGCTCGGTTGGGAGAAAGTTGTTGCCTTCCAGACTCGAAACCCCATGCACCTTGCTCACGAGGAGCTCTGCCGCATGGCTTATAATACTGTTAAGGCTGATGGTATTCTAATCCACATGCTGTTAGGGAAACTAAAGGCCGGGGACATTCCGGCTGACGTTCGTGATGCAGCCATACGTAAAATGGCCGAACTATATTTCGAACCAAACACTGTCCTGGTAACCGGATATGGTTTCGATATGCTCTATGCCGGTCCAAGGGAGGCCGTTCTTCATGCCGTATTCCGTCAAAACTGCGGTTGTACGCACCTGATTGTCGGCAGAGATCATGCGGGAGTTGGCGACTATTACGGTCCCTTTGACGCCCAAACCATCTTTGATGTAATCCCAAACGGTGCGCTTGAAATAGAAATCTTCAAGGCGGATCACACCGCCTGGTCCAAGAAGCTTAACAAGGTGGTCATGATGAGGGATGTCCCTGATCATACAAAGGACGACTTTATCCTGCTTTCAGGCACAAAGGTTCGAGAGATGCTATCAAACGGTCAGGCGCCTCCAAAAGAGTTTTCCAGACCGGAAGTTGCCAAGATACTTATGGAATATTACCAATCAAACCGGAGCTGATCTCAATTTTTTTATATTGTTGATAACAGCCCGTTCCAATCCGGGAGCGGGCTGTTTTTCTTGCCACACGCCATTCGTCCTGATATCTTTGATTAAGCTTATAAAACTCACTCTTTTCCCGCGCGTCGTGATCTTCGACGCGCTTGTTGAAACCTCTGGTTTTACAACTGGAAGTCAAAAATCGTATATTTTGTCTAAAAGGACATAATGACGAGAATACATCTAATAATCTTAGGTTCCGGTACTGGTGTCCCCCTGGCCTACAGGGCCTCGCCTTCAATGGCTATGCTGGTCAATGACAAAGTTGTCCTGTTTGATATGGGGCCTGGAACGTTGCGTCAGCTCACAAGAATCGGCATAAATCATGATAAAATCAAACATATCTTTATCAGCCATTTTCATCCGGACCATGTTGCTGACCTGACTCATTTTCTCTTTGTTACAAAAAACCTGCCAATCCCCGGCATTAGAGAACCGTTTGTTATCACAGGGCCGGAAGGGTTCATGGATTTGCTTGAGAATCTGCGGATGACTTATGGGGGGTGGCTGGATATTCCTGAGGATTTAATGGAAATAGAGGAACTGGGCGTCACCAAGCCGGATCACAGGTCATACCTTCACTATAATGTTGCTTCACAGCCTATAGGGCATACTCCCAATAGCCTCGCCTATCGAATCTACGGCGATAGAGGTGAAAGTTTTGTCTATTCAGGAGACACCGGTCTCTGCGATGAGATTGTAACCCTTGCAAAGGATTGCGACCTTCTCATATTAGAGTGCTCATTTCCGGATGGTGGAGGGATGGAAGGGCATCTTACGCCGTCACAGGCAGGACATATCGCCACTCTTTCAAAGGCAAAAAAGCTGTTGCTCGTTCATCTTTATCCTGAGGTGCTGGCGACAGACATCTCCAGGGACTGCCGAAAGACATACGATGGGGAGCTCATTTTGGGAAGAGACCTTCTGGCGGTCACTATATAGTTGCGTAATAGGCGGATACCCTTATATTTCTGTTAAATATCAGAATTTTCTCTTAGAAACATACTCATTAAGATCAATCAGGTCTGTTTTAGCAGCAGATTCAGGGAAGATATCAAGGAATCCCGAGGCTTTACCTGAATAATCCCTTGCCTCGGACCTGATCCTTTCTATTGCGCCGCTGTACCTGACAAATTTTACAAACTTCATATACTCTTCTTCGCCGGCATCTTGACTCTTGAATTGATTCTCAAACCTCTTGATCTCCTCTTTTTCTAAACCGGAAAGAGTGTAAATAAGGGGTAAGGTAATTTTTCTCTCTCTCAAGTCTTTACCTACCGGTTTGCCGAATTCTTCTTCGGATGACGCGTAATCCAGAAGATCATCCACTAATTGAAAAGCGAT
>JAFGIC010000397.1 GCA_016929815.1 Deltaproteobacteria bacterium | reverse complement strand
TGATCCCATAGGCAAGCCGGCTGTTTCACCAGACCGCGGAGGGTGTATCAACATTCTTATACCGAGCCGGCCAATAATTACAAAATCCCACAGCATTGCAGCCAATTCCTGTCTTGTACAGATAGAGAGGATGGAGGTCTAAAAATGAACGGCTGGTATATGATCATAGACGTGGAGAAATGTGAGAACTGCAAAAACTGTTTTCTGGCCTGTAAAGATGAATACGTTGGTAACGACTGGCCCGGCTACTCGGCATCAATGCCAAACCACGGCCAAAGCTGGATTGTGACGGAAGGGAGGGAACGGGGCCAGTACCCTTTTATTGATGTTGCGTATTTGCCTATCCCTTGTATGCATTGCGATAACCCCCCTTGCGTGACAGCTGCACCAGACGGGGCAATCTACAAAAGGCCAGACGGGATTGTTATCATCGACCCGGTTAAAGCGAAAGGGCGGGAAGACCTTGTTAAAGTATGCCCCTATGGCGCCATAAGGTGGAATGAATCTCAAAATCTCCCGCAGAAATGCACTCTTTGTGCTCATCTCCTTGATGATGGCTGGAAACATACCCGGTGTATTCAATCCTGCCCCACCGGCGCACTAACTCTGCGTAAGGGAACGAGATCCCGGATGGAACAGGCTATAAATGAGGAAGCTCTAGAGACGTATCATCCGGAACTTGGTACGCACCCACGAGTATTTTATAAGAACCTCCACCGGTTCACACGCTGCTTTATTGGAGGCAGCGTTTCGGTCTGGATAAATGAGCAAAATGAATGTGCAGCAGGCGCACTTGTAACCCTTTTTGATTCTGCAGGTAAACAAGCCGGCATTTGCACTACTGACAGCTATGGCGACTTCAAGTTCGACAATCTCGAGAAGGGGAGCGGCAGTTACACTGTCAGAATATCATTTAAGGACTATGGCACAAAGACTGTTGAAGCGGAATTAGGGACGAGTTTAAATGTTGGCATTATTTCCATGAACACAAATAAAAAAAGTGTCATTAGGACAGAAACATGATAAAATCAGATATAAATTAAATACAAAGGAGAACATCTAAATGGAAGTATTAAGCGAAGGTAAAGGCGAACTTATAGGCTGGCATGATCCTGACGAAGCCCGCTCATGGGTTAAGAATAATAAGTCCCGGGAGCTTAAAAACAAGCTAATGGCCGCGAAAGAAGCTGTGGAATTGTTTGTTCATGACGGAGACTATATAGCCAGCGGCGGCTTCGGTCACGTCCGAGTCTCCATGGCGATCATCTATGAGATAATAAGGCAGAAAAAGAAAAATCTGGCTATGGCCGGGAAGACCGCGGTTCACGATCTGGATGTACTTATCGGTTCGGGCTGTGTCAACAAGGTAGAGCCGGCATATTCTTTCGGACATGAATTAAGAGGGCTTTCACCCGCCGGCAAAAGAATGGTTGAAAGCGGAGAGTGTAAAATACTGGCGGAAATCAGCAACGCAGGATATCAATGGCGTTTTCTCGCAGGGATGATGGGACTTTCTTTTATACCGAGCCGTACTCTGCTTGGCACAGATACACTAAAATACAGCTCTTTCAAAACAGTGAAGGACCCATACACCGGTAACCCCATTGTCCTTATTCCTGCCGCCTATCCTGATTGTGCTTTTATTCACGTCCACCGTTGCGATGTTTACGGCAATGCGCAGATCGACGCCATCGCAGTAGAGGACTTTGAACTGGCACGATGCGCGAGAAGGCTTATCATCACCACGGAAGAGATCGTGGATAATGATGTAATCCGTGATGAACCATGGAGAACAGTAATCCCATTCTTCTGTGTAGACGCTGTTGTAGAGGTCCCATACGGGTCCCATCCCTGCGAGATGCCCGGTTTATACTTTTACGACGAGGAGCATATATCGGAATGGCTGGGTATGGCAAAAACAAATGATGGCGTACAGACCTATCTGCAGAAATATGTATTCGGCGTTGCCGGTTTTGAAGAATATCTCGATCTCTGCGGCGGCATAAAAAAGATAAATTATCTCAAAAGAAGGGAAGCACTAAGGGAACCGATGATTGCTCCATGGAGAAAATAGAATAATTAAAAATAGGAATATAATTATGACAAACGAAAAATATAACATAAGAGAATATCTGGCGTTTCTTGGATCTTTAATGCTTGAAGACAAAAAATCCGTATTCGTGGGTACAGGCCTGCCGATCATTGCGGCTATGCTAGCCCAAAAGACACATGCTCCGAATCTCCTGATTGTTTTCGAGGCCGGCGGCATAGGACCCATGATACCCGAGCTTCCTGTTTCGGTTGGAGAGGGACGAACTTTTTATAAAGGTATAATGGCAAGCAGTATGCACGACATTATGTCCCTGTCCCAGGCAGGCTACATTGATTATGGATTTCTAGGCGCAGCCCAGATGGATTATTATGGTAATCTGAATACTACCGTTATCGGAGATCATGATCATCCGAAAACTCGTCTGCCCGGGAGCGGAGGAGCTGCTGATGTAGGCTCTTTTTCCGATAAGCTTATCATAATTGCGGCAAAACAATCGAAACAGACTTTTGTAAATAAAATCGATTTTCTCACAACTGCCGGGTATTTAGACGGACCAGGTGCAAGAGAAAATGCAGGATTGCCTAAAAATACAGGTCCGTACAGGATTGTCACCCAGCTTGGCATATATGGTTTCGATAAGGAATCAAAACGGGTCGAGCTGGTCTCTGTACACCCCGGTGAGACGATAGAGTCCATAAAAGAAAACTCGAGCTTTGACATAATCATACCTAAAAAGTATGGAGCAAGCCCGGTTCCCCCTCCAGAGTACCTGAGGCTCTTGAGGGAAGAAATAGACCCGACAGGCATTGTTTTAGGAAAATAATTATTATCACCTGCGTTCTGCAATAAAAAAGGAGAATACTCTTTGGCACACATAAAACTGACTGAACAACCGGAATACGAATTTCATTATAAAGTGACGATTCGATCAACTGACATCAATTACAGGGGCCATCTTGGATATGACGCACTTGTCGCTCTATTTAGCGAAGCAGGTATTGACATGTTCCGCTCTCTCGGGTTCAGAGATAGCGGACATGGTGATGATAAAACGGGTGTCGCAATGGCGGATCTCACAGTCAATTACAAGGCTGAGGCATTTATGTTTGACGAGTTGATAATAGACACTCATGTGGGAGAATTAAAGGAAAAGGGGTTCACTTCATTTCATAGGATTAGAAAAGGCACAGACATTGTGGCTCTTGCAGAAGCCGGTCTGGTTTCATTTGACTTTGTTCATCATAAGGTAGTTCCTTTGCCGGAAACCTTCCGGCAAAGTTTGCAAGAATATAAACGCCGGAATCAAATTATATCAATACAGGACTAATTGACTTATCCCTGTAATAAAGCGAACGACGCACTCTGAAAAATGTCATTGGTCAAAGCAACGACCGGTGGAAAAATAGTAAAAACTTCTTCAGGCTCGTTCAAAGGAGAGACTAACAGATGCAACCAAAAGACATTACTGTAGGCAGCAGCCGGGTATCTATAATGTTGATGGATGAATCATACATTATGTGTGAAGATGAAAAGAGAACAGGAATCACTGTTGATGTGGAGTGCCGTTATATCAGTCCTCAATGGCCCAATCTCATCTATTCGCTATACTATAGAAGACTCCTTAAAGCATACGGCATAGGCCCTGTTCTCGTGTGGCAAGGCAGAAGAATTGTCGGGTTTCTTCCCCTGACTATCCCAGACTGCGGTATCCCTGAACCGCCTCTCTGCGTGCACTATACGGGAGGCCTCTGCTATGGAGCGGAGAAACACACTGATATTACTATGATTAAAAACGCCATGGAAATACCATTCGAACAGCTTAGCAGCAAGGTGATCAGAATCGGGTGTATGAGTGTCCACAGAAGTAT
>JAFGIC010000396.1 GCA_016929815.1 Deltaproteobacteria bacterium | reverse complement strand
CGGTTTGTATCTCCGAATTACTGTCATCCTCGCATGATATTCTCAAACCGCAAATATCAAGGCACGGACAACTTATTTAATAGATATTGCATTTCGAAAACTGGCCCTGCCGGTAAAACATGTCTATTTATTTTTGTCATTCACTATAATCCCGCTTGAAATAGATATAACAATGCCGAGACCTTTGAAAAACGTTACAAAAGTTGTTATATCATCATTCCCGCGAAGGCGGGAATCCAATGATTTCAAATATCTCCTGGATTCCGGATCAAGTCCGGAATTACGGAAAAAGGGGTTATGCAAAGGTCTCATGCCTTGAACAAAATTTTTTCTTGACATATGCATATTACTGTATTACTACTATAATACACATACTCAATGGGTTTTTAATGTTACTTGATATTGATCACCACAGCGGAGTCCCTATTTACCGTCAGATAATCGACCAGGTTCGGGAGCAGATTATGGCGGGGCTGCTTAAGGAAGGCGAGCAACTGATGCCCGTGCGTGAATTGTCTGAACAGCTGGCGGTTAATCCCATGACGGTCAGCAAGGCCTACTCAGCCATGGAAGCGGAGGGATTGCTGGAACGGCGCAGGGGGATAGGCTTGTTTATCTCCGGCATCCACTCGGATAAGAAAGAGATGAATAAAGAGGTGACGGTTGAGGCGCTTCTATCCAAGGCTGTGTCAACGGCAGTGCAATACGGACTTTCAGAGGAAAAGACACAAAAGATGCTCAAAGAGTTGTTTAAAAAATACCATTCAGTAAAAAGGAGGGTTTCAGATGAGTGACATTAAGCCGATTGTTGAGATCAGAGGCATAACAAAGGAGTTTAATGAAAAGAAGGCCTTGGATAACGTAGACCTGGATATCTACCCGGGCCGGATCATCGGCCTCCTCGGACCTAACGGATCCGGCAAGAGCACCCTTATACGCCATATGATTGGTCTTTATCTCCCTACCAAGGGGAACTGCGTAACCTTCGGGTGCGATGCGGCAAAGCTTGGCCCTAAGGAACTATCCCGCATAGGTTATGTGCACCAGGAAGGCGAGCTCCTGGACTGGATGACAACCGGCCAGCTTATCAGATACGTCAGCGCTTATTACCCAAACTGGAGCAAAGAGCTGGAAGAGCGCTACGTGCGTGATTTTGAGCTCGGCCTTGATGACCGCATCGGCGCCCTCTCCCCTGGCCAGCGCCAGAAGCTGGCCATCCTGCTAGCCATCGGCCATAACCCGGACCTGCTGATCCTCGATGAGCCTGCATCCGCCCTGGATCCCATAGCACGCGCCCAGTTCCTGGACCTGCTCCTTAAGATCATACAGCAGGAGGGAAAAACCATCCTGATATCATCGCATATCCTCAGCGATGTTGAGAAGATAATCGACCATGTAATCATAATGAGGTCCGGCAGGATAATCAGCGATCACACCTTCGATGACCTGCGCGAGCGATACATGCGCGTGCGCCTGACAAGCCTTAACAAATCTTTGCCCGAGAAGCTCCCCTTTGACAGGGTCCTCTCATGCCAGAGGAACAACGGCCTTGCAGTCATGACCCTTGAAGAACCATGCATTGAGACGGTCAAGTCCCAGGCCGAGACATTGAACTGCACGTTGGTTGTCCATCCCCTGCCCCTGGAGGATATCTATAAAATAGTCATGAACCAAAATGCCTAGGAGACAATTATCGATGAATCCATTCACCGCAAACCTAAAGTGTCTATACCAAAACCGCGAGATGTGGTTCTGGTATTTAGGCTTTATATTTATTATGACAATGCGATTCTTAATAGGCAGGACTCATTTAATTACATTTGGGACTCTTGGGCTGCTGTTTCCTGTATTGATCCTTTTTATTATCGGTTCGGCGATGGGTAGATTAACAGCCGATGTATGGAACAAGCCTTTTTCCTTCTGTCTTCCGGAGAAAATAATTATTTCCCGGAGATTATTGCTCTTTATTGGATTAATTATAGCCATAATCGCATTGCTGTCTGTTGGAAATATGTCGAATATGGTATCCGAAAATTCTGTGGGCCTACCCATAGCGCTGCTCTTCTTCTATTCCATGATTTACTGGCTAAGCATTTATCTGACAGTCAGGTTCAATTGTTCGGCCTTCTCCTACACTATTTTCCCTTTTGTCATCTTTTTAATTTTCTTTATCGGAATATTAATGAGCCGTACAGGGATGCTGGAACGAGTCTATAATCTTTTTGTGGGCTACCAATGGTTTGTTACATGTATTTCAGGATCATTAAGTTTCTTTATTTATAAACTAATAGGCGAGCGGAACCTAGTGCGTTCTATTTGTGGCCGGCCATGGCTGACCCTGACCGCATCGGTAGCAAATGACGGTCTTATTAAGCTCAGATCAAAAACAATGGGAAAGAAGCAGAGCACTTATGCTGCCACATTCGCCGAATCTATGAACTTCTATTTTTCCGAACATATAAGGTCAAATAACCAATCGATGCTATTATCGCTCCTAATTAGCCGCGCATATATCATCTTGGGGCCGCTTATCTATATTTGGAAACAACAGCTTTTTGTATTGCTTTTCCTGCTCTTTAGTTGGTGCCTTTTTTTATATTCGCCAGAAATGCCGATATTTTTATTCTTCGCCTGGGGCATCTTTGGAGGACTCTCATGCCTACGGCCAAAATCAGACATTTTACTGCCCCATGGCCGAAAGGAACAATTCCTGAGCGGCGTTGCGGCAGTTTTGAACGCAATATTCCTTGTTCTATTAGCGGCTGCTGCATTTGTAATATTATCCAAAATTCTCTCTTCAGTTATCCCGACCTTCTTCTTAATGGGAAAAACGTTAAGCTTTATTCCACTTCAATTCAAATTCCTTTTTATTCCTGTAATCACATTGCCGGCAGCCGGCGCCCTGTTCATACTTTTCCCCAGGAAACAGTCCATAGTGATGCTAGCCCTATTTTTTATAATGATGATCTCTTTCAAGCCAGTTGATTTAATCTTCCCTGAGGGAAAATATACATTCAGTATTTTCAGCCTGTTCATTATAATTCTCCTCATGCTCTTATCCTTGGGGTTCCACCTTGCCGTGCTCTATTATACCTGCATGAAGAAATCCTTTTCCGGTTCGGGGAGATAAAACATCATGAAACCCTTAACCGCAAACCTCAAGCACCTGTATCAGCATCATGTGATGTGGATATGTTATTTAGTGTTTATACCATACATCTTGATCCCACTAGGGATTGAACTGAAACCAGCCCCTGTTACGTTTATTTTACTCTATACCGGCTTTTGGGGCGCAGCCATTGGATCAATTGTTACAGATGTATGGAATAAGCCCTTTGCCTTTGTTCTCCCAGGGCATATAAAGGCAGCTAAAAAGATGCTTGTTCTGACCTGGCTGTTTGTAACATTACTTGGAACAACGAGTATTGCAGGAATGTTTTTATCCGAGATCAGAAATAATTTTGCCGTCTTAACAGCGCTTATGGGAATCACGAGCCTGATCTACTGGGCAGGTGTTGGGTTATTCAGCAGCCACAGACGTCACTTGAAAAATGTCTTCTATATCTTCTATATGTTCCCAATTATACTGATGGCAAGTTCTTACATGAGAAATGCCGCCTCATCCTCACCCATTGCCCACCCGTTGATCCTGACCCTTACAGGAGGGCTGATAAGTTATTTGATTTATCGTGATGTCACGCACAGAAACAATGTACGGCAGATGTGCGGCAGGCCGTGGAAAGGATTTCTTGATGGTCTTAATAGAAGAAAACAGAAAAAGTTGGCACAGGCCTATGCACAGGGCTATATGCAGATGAAGCAGGATCAAAGACCCGGCCGTGCCGGTAAACTTGCAGGCAATTTTTTTTCAGAACGTATAAGAAACAGTTACCGATCAACGTCCTGGCCGCACATATGGGGACAGACCTATCTTATTGTCGGACCAATAACAATTTTTTGGAAAAATATACTTACAAGCGGCCTTATTATCCTATTCCTGATTTTTCTGACGTCATTCTCCTATGCATGGAAGGTATTATCCTTCATGGAGTTCATGCTGGTGATAATGATAAGCGTCATAGGAGGCTGGATCGGTTCGGCCTATAGATCAGATTTCATAATGCCTGTATGCAGAAATGCACATTTCCTGAGAGGCATTATATCAATGTTCATCGGTGTAATACTCGCAACTGTCTGCATAGGCATAACAATCCTCTCATTCGCGCTCATGACATATATACGTCCTTCCGCTGAAGGCGCCTATTCCCTGTCAGCTGTCCTGTGGATATTGCCGCTCATCCCTATTATGCTGTCGCCGCTTTTTGGAGGTTTTATGATCCTCTTGAAGCTGAAACCCTTTACCGGAGGATTTATGCTGGGCTTTATCATCGTCATTTTAATTTTGCTTACAGGCTATGGCATTATGGGCCTGGAAGAAAAACCGGTAATTTCTGGTCTAATAATATTTCTGCTGATTTCCGCACTGACCTGGATCTTTCACGCGTGCGCGCTCTATTATGACAGCATGAAGAGGTCACTGCGTTGATTATATATCAGCTTGCAATTTTATTAATTTCAGGTTATATAACGGCAAAATTCAACAATGTTTCTTTTCTATTTGCTTCTTTTGTCTTTCAATTGATTGCCGCTTTTACCCG
>JAFGIC010000395.1 GCA_016929815.1 Deltaproteobacteria bacterium | reverse complement strand
CCACCGGCGGATTCTCAAGCATCTTCTCTTCAGACTCTTTTTTAAAGGCGTCGAATTCATCAGCAGAAAGCGACTTAAGAGGTCCCCTGTATCCTTCCCTCTTATCCAGCTCTCCCAGTCCCATTGCCAGGGATTTGACAGCGCTTGTCTGCATATCAACGTCCAGTGTGGTATATACCTTAAGCCCTCCCTCGTACAACATCTCCCTCCCGTATCGTCCTTCCAGATACCTGCGGACATATTCGGAAAAGTATCGGCATTGTTTTATATTGTCATCCTCCTTTTCCCCGAATACAAGGCTGGTTCCAAGGGCGGCAATCCTCTGCTCCTCTGTAATATAACCTACCTCAGCCATCCTCTGCAGGACATATCTTTGTCTCTCCTTTGCCCTTTCAAAATGTGCAATGGGATCATATCTGCTTGGTGCCTGGTAAAGACCGGCAATCAGGGCGCACTCAGCCAGGTTAAGATCCTTTGCGTTCTTTCCGAAATATGTCCGGGCAGCCGCCTCCACTCCATAGGCCCCATGGCCCAGATATATCTCATTTATAAATAAAAATAAGATCCTCTCCTTTGAGAACATCTTTTCTATCTGCAGGGACAACATAGCCTCTCTAGCCTTCCTCTTGTAGGTCTGTGTCTTGTCCTTTAATAAGACCTCCCTTGTAACCTGTTGTGTAATTGTGCTTCCTCCTCCTGTTATCCGGGTGGCCATCAGATTTTTAATAAAGGCCCTTAAGATACCCGTAAAGTCAATCCCCTCATGTTCATAGAACCTGTCATCTTCAGACGCAATAATTGCGTTCAGAAGATCACCTGAAACCTGGTCCAGGCCTACAATTATCCTTTTCTCACTGTAATATTTCCCGATGACCCGGCCGTCCGCGCCGAATATCTCTGTAATTACAGGCGGATTATAGTCCTTTAAGGATCCGATATACGGGAGATTGCTGGACCATAAATACCAGAGCACGGCGCCGATGATAACGACAACAAGCAATGCTGCAATAAGCAACCCTATCGCAAACTTAAATTTCTTCTTCAATGCAATGCCCCTTAATCTGTTTTTACAATGAGATACATTACATAATCCGACGAATATGTAAAGTCTTTCCGGGATGTAAAGGCAAGGATTCAGATAAAACAGCGATAATAAAGTATCTTTCCTTTTACAGATATTTATGTTATACAAAATTTATATATTACAAAAAATCACTGCCATACTACGGGTAAAGATATGGACGAAAAACATGAAAAGATTACCAATGATTGCAGGGCGTTTCTCAAAGACCTGGATTCCAATCAACAGGCCGAGATAGCTGCACAGCTTTTCCTCGAATACTGTGTTTATCAGGATCAGTGCGAGAATACAAAGAGGCTGGCGCCTCTTATCAATACAGTTGCGGAGGCATTAACAAGAAATATTAAAGGTGAGGATTCCCTTGCTCTCGGGATAAAGGCGGTCCAGCTTTATCTAAGAACTCCTCCGGTCGAATATTTCGGCGAAACCCTAATAAGGCTTGAATTTCTGGATAAAGAAGGCACCGAAGAGATGCTTAAAATCCAACCTAAAGGGAAGATCTTCGGAACCTTTCTCATGGAACAGGGATTAATTTCTCAGGAACAGCGTGACATTGCAGTTATGGCACAGAAAAGGCTTTTTACTGTTCAGGAGGTCCACGAGAGGCTTGTAAATAAGGATTACAAAGGAACAGAAACAAATCTTGCAGAAACCCTTAAGGGGGTGTTTCAGCATTTTCTGACATCGACCGATGAACTTGAGGAAGATTTAAGGCAATCCAAAACAGAGAATATCCATCATACATTGCAGCGTCTTGAGGATATCATCAGTGAAACGGAAAAACAGACAAATTTTGTATTGGAAATCATCGATCAGATCTTCAAAGTCAAGGATGAGATGACAGTCCTTTCCGAAGAAATCAGGAAACTGATTGACCCTGCCGATAAGGCCGTAATTGATTACATGGAAAAGATATCCGAAAAATTAAACATGCTGTATTCCCTGAACATGGACCTTAATACTGCTCAGCAGATCCAGGACCGTATAGGACAGCAGATGTTAAAAATAATCCCGTCAATCAAGACATTTCATGATCAGCTGTTGAAGATAGCAAATAAACTGAATTTGAACTGGGAGCATGTTGAACCGGAAGATGACAATTTGACCAGGGCAGGCTACGGCAGAAAGGAACCCGGTGAGAGGGTTGAGCAGGGAGATGTGGATGATCTTCTTTCGAGTCTTGGTTTATAATTATTCTCCATGCATAAACCGAAGATTTCAATTGAAGATCTCAGCCTTAAGGAGGCAGAACGGAAAGAATATAGCTGCCATAGACAGGTAAAAAATGAAAAATAAAAAAACATTTCTTCGAGAACTTATTTGGTTCTTTTGCGGCGTTATAGCAGGACTGTGCGTCTCGCTGATACTCTATGATATAATCGACGTTGACCTGGACCTGGGGGTTATGGCGGCAGGAGTCATTGCTACCATGCTTGCCATATACGTTGTCCGTCTGACCCTGTGGGTTTTTAAAAAGGCAATGTAAAATGACTGCGTGGAGGGACCATGAGTAAAAAAACCGCACTTAAAATCGTAAACATTATTATTGCCCTTCTTATCCTCAATCAGGCCGCGAGCGCCATTTTACGCCGACTTATCGGCAGGGAGGCATTTGAGATCCTTCATGAAGGCGGAGGGATATTTCTTATCATCGGGGTAATCATCCATGTTATCCTCAACTGGGGATGGGTCAGGGCGCAATTTTTCAGTAATTTTAAAAGTTGATGAATAACTGATCACGACTCTCTTTTAAAAATGACCTCTATCCATTATCTAGCTGCATTGACGGTTGAATCCAGGCAGGAAATGCTCGACAAAAGGCTGTCTTCGTGGACAGGCGGTACCGTGCTGCACCTTGTCCCTGCAAGGGGGAGGGTTATAGAACTGGAATCAGACCACCGCTTCTGGCTCAAGAGGAAACATGACACACTTACAGGAATTATCTACAGGATATTTGAAGAAAATATCAGATTTAAATATTTTAAGAACTGCAGGCAAATAGATGATAATCTCCGTTCCCTTATAGTAAGAAAGGCATTGGAACAGAGGGCCGCTCAGCCGGAAGGTCTTGCCTGTTTCAACCGCCTGGTTCAGGATCACGGGGATGATTTCCCCGGCATATTCAGGTCGATCAGCGCCTTTTTCTCCCAGCTTAAACAGAACAACTATCAGGACCGCTTTGTAAACGACCTGCAGGCAAGGATAATCAGGGCCGAAGAAGCGCGCGGCAAGTCCGGCGAGGAGTCCTTTGCCCTTGAAAGCGATCTGGTATGGATCTTCGGGGACTATGAAGAGATCAAAAGAGATATAGGCGTCTATGACACGGATGACATCCTTTGCAGTGTGAAGGAATATCTAAGTTCCAATCCGTCATCCCCTCTCAGGGAAACAGATGCAATCATATTTGACGGATTTATTCATGTCTCAAGGATAGAAGAGGACATCCTCTACTATCTTTTCAGGAGTGTAAAGGAGGTATGGTGGCTCCTCGATTATGACGGACAAAGGGATGACCCTGCAAAAGATTTTATAGGGTCATGCGCTGTGTGCAAAGACAATCCCGGCAGCGGACTGGAGGCATACAGGATCTTCGCCCCTCTGGCCTCTTTCATGAAAAGGCTTAATGAGAAAGGATTTGAGACGGTTACGGAAAAGGCCGGTGAAGTTCATTTTTCCAATCCTTTTGCCCAGGGCCTTTATATGGACGGGCAACTGAGGGATACGGGCCGTAACAACCTGAGGATCAGGGCCTTCCCAGGAATGGTTGAGGAGGTCAGGGGAATAGCCTCGGAGATCAAACGCATAATACATGATGACGGGCTGGATATCACAAGGGACCTGGGCGGGATAAGGATCATCTTTCCAGATTTGATGGAGTATTCACCCTTGATTTCGGAAATATTTGAGGAATACGGAATCCCCATCAGCCTGACCAGCGGCCTCCCCCTTGTTTCCTGCCCTCTTTCTGATATCTTTCTTCTGATATTTAAACTCCCCTTAAACCATTTGAAAAGAGAAGACATATTCCGGCTGTTCTCATCAAGACTGGTCAGGGAAAAGGTTATGCCCTCTCCCACACATGATAACGAGTTTTTATCTGACCTTCTGGGCGAAAACCTCCTGATCGGAGATGATGTCTTGACCGTAAAATCCATTATCTCAGACATATCCCGGGAAGGACCCCGCCCTGAAATGTTGGACATACGCTTCTTTGATATGATAGCCTCAAGATGCGGCATCAGCAATCTTGACGACAGCCCCTCCGTTCCGGGGAAAGGCGCCGCCACGGTCAGGGACTATTATAACGGGATCTTGACAAAGGCCAGAGGGGCTTTTGAAAGGGGAAACCTGAAACGGGAATATTATCGCTTTGTAATACAGCGCGCCATACTTTCAGATTACCTTAAACCTTTTCATGGACTTGTTATGCAGGATTCACCCCTTGCCATTGAAAAGACCTTCAAGGCCCTTTTAAATGACATGGGGCTGCCGCGTCATCTCATGGATATCTCTGATCTCACAGAATCACATTATCCCGGCGACTACACTAGGATGATAAGCAGGGATCTCAAGGCCTACGGTCTATTAACCGAGCTGCTTTCCTTAAGCGCCTCTGAAATAATGACCGAAAACCAGCTCTTCAAGCCAAGGACAGGCAGGGATCTTCTCACGGATTTTTATCGGGTCTTTTCCGTCAGGCTTGAGAATTCATACCTCATGGACGATCAGAACCCGAATTTCATAAGGGTCTCTCAATGGCTTGAGATCAGGGGCAGGTCCTTTGATTACGTATTTGCCGGGGGTCTTACCGACAGGAATTTTCCCTTAAGGGAGGATACAAATTTCATTTGTCCTGAGACATGCAGGAATAATTTCAGTGTCCCCGACAGCATCGACATGTCCAGGCATCTTTTAAGTCACCTCCTGCGCAACTGCAAAAAAGGAACCTGCCTTTCCTATCCCGAATACGCCGACGGAAAAGAGGCCCGTCCTTCAAATGTTTTTATTGATATGGACTCCCTTATGCCTCCGGATTCAGCGCCGGCAAACGGGGAAATGACCCCGGGGACATCCTCCACCAAGTGGGGCGACAGCCCATACATCCCATCCGTTCATGAGATGCTTGATGCAGGCATCAATAAGGGCAGTCATGAGGGCGTTACAGGAACAGGTCCCATCAACCCTTTTAAAAATATAATAATAAAAAATTCACATCTTGCTGAGGGCATTTCAAGGGCGCTCAGGACAATCGGATCCAGAGGGTCTCTGAACGGGCTTTTTGAGTATGACGGTCTTGTTGGAAAGGCATCGAAATTTAAGGCATTCCTCGATTCGAAAAATGATATCTTTTCAGCATCCCAGCTGGACACCCTTGCCAACTGTCCCATGCGCTATCTGTTTGAACGCATCTACGGGCTTAAGGCCATGGATATTACAGGGCCTGATGCATCCCCCATGGCTATGGGCACGCATCTCCACGGGGTGTTGCGAATATTCTTTAAAAGACTTGCCGAACGCGGCATTAATGTATCCGGACTAGGACTCGTCCATGCCTTTGCAGAGGCGATGTCAGCCGCCGAGGAGTATTATAGATCCGCGCCTTTTCTTGACAGCATTGAGTTCTTTGAACATCAGAAACAGGAATTTCTTTCAGGCCTGGCGCCCGGCAGCGAAACGTCTTTATCAAGGGAAGGCGCCTTCGCACTCCTCCTCCGGTTCGAGGATGAACACTTCAGAGACATGATCCCTGAAGGCCTAGAATATGAATTCGGCTTCAACAGCGACTCTTCCCCGCAGCTTGGAAGAGCCAGGCTAAGGGGAATAATTGACCGCTTTGACAGGGACAAGAATGATAAGGGCTATATCCATGTATATGATTATAAAACGGGCAGGCTGCCATCCGCCCGCCTGATAAAGAAAGGGCTTTCATTTCAGCTGCCCGTTTATATCAGGGCAATAGAGAAATGTCTCAGGGCTGCAAAAATAACCGCGGCATTATACAGCCTCAAGAGAGACGCCTTCCTGGGCAAGGGACCCCTCAGCCAGAATATATCCTGTAACGCAGGGGATGCAGAAGGTCTGGATATCACCGGCATCTCCTTACCGGATCAATATGCAGATAAGTTGCTGGATCTGCTTGAGGCGGGTCTCTTTCATCACTCGGCCGACATGGAGCTGTGCACATTCTGTGATTTCAGGTATGCATGCCACAGGGACGACAGAAGGATCTCTCATCTTGTCTCATCCGGGCATGATCACGGCATCTACTCAGGAGAAAAAAATATCGAGTTATGGAATACTGCCGACAGTCTAATCAGCGAATGGCGGAAGATACGTGAAAAAATGGAAAAGGCCTTCAATCTAAAGACTGCGGCAGGAAGGAAAAACAACTATGAATCCGTGATTGCATTCGGGGAGAAACTCCTGGATGGCTCCTTTTCAGCGCCCTTGGACAGGGATTATACAGACAGACTTTTAAAAGAGATCCAGGATTTTAAAAACAGGTATCTTTCTGCCAAATAAAATGCGGTCTTTGTGTCATCCATTGACATGTAGCGATCCGTCCCTTATAATCCTGGACTTAATAAAATCAAGGGAGAAAAAAATGGGGGGTATTTTCGGAACTATCTCTTTATTATGTTTGATTGCACTTTCATCGCTTAATATCGGCGAACCCGCCCCATCACTTGAGGGAACTCACTGGATAAAAGGCAAGGCGTATGATTTCAAAAAACAGGTTACTATCGTGGAATTCTGGCGAACAACCTGCGGGAGCTGCAGGTCCCAGATACCTCACCTCACCTCCCTCCAGCATACGTATGGAGACCGTTTATCGGTTATTACCGTAAGCAGGGACTCAGTTGAAAAACTTGAAGAATATATCAAGGCAAACGGCGATCAGATGGATTTTGCCGTGGGCAGTGTTACTAAAGAGGTCGGCGACACTTACATGTCGGGCGTTCCTGGCGTTCCCTATGCCTTCATTATAAACAGGGACGGACTGATAGTGTGGAAGGGGCATCCATCTAAAATTGATGACATCCTGTCCAAGACAATCGATG
Source organism: Deltaproteobacteria bacterium (assembly GCA_016929815.1). Taxonomy (GTDB): domain Bacteria; phylum Desulfobacterota; class DSM-4660; order Desulfatiglandales; family HGW-15; genus JAFGIC01. The sequence goes on along the minus strand of JAFGIC010000395.1, from coordinate 2,474 downwards.
GCATGATAGATATGGAACAATTGAAAAAGATTGACAGGCTTGAGACATCCCTTAACGATGCGCTGGAGACCAACGACCCTAACATCATAGCCCCCGCAGACAGCAATCTGCTTGCCGCGGACCCGGGCAATGAACTGGGTCTGGAGATCGGAATGAGGCTGGCCATCTACAATGAAGAGCCTGGCATGGTAAAAGAGATGTTTGACAATATCAACTTTACGGGATTAAGCAGCCGCAATGCAAACATCTTCGCAAAGATGCTTGTCACCGAAAGCGACCTTGAGTACCGCTATCCTGATGCTGCCTTCAGGTTCTCAGTTCATGCCCTTAAACAGGACCCTGAAAACGGCAGTTACATGGATGTCTTCGCCAGGGTGCTTTATTGTCTCGCAGACCTTGATAATGCAATAATCTGGGAAAAAAAGGCCATTTCCCTGAATCCTGATAACAGTTCCTTTCAAAAAAATCTTGATTATTACCTGTCCTTAAAGGCAACCAGAGGGAATAAGGACTATAACGCCTATTTCCAATTAAGGGAATCAAAAACGGTTAAATAGAGGTTCACCAATACAGGCCGACTTCGCTTATTTACCTTTGCCTTTCTTGTTTCCCTGGCCCTGAGTTTTATCCTGTTTTTTCTGCTGGCCGGGAGGATATCTCTTTATCACATCGCTATGGTATTCATAGGGCCTTTCAGTATTCATATCAAGGGTCACAAAATCATTTAGGGTAATTCGTATATAAGAGGGCAGTGAAACGGATGCATGCCATTCACCGTCGCTTAAATAAAAATACACACCGGTCTTTTTTTCAAAGTAGATACCGTGATAGGGATAGTAACGATAGGTGTGCTTTGCACGATAACCATGGGCCGGGGCCCAGGGGGGCGGTCCTTCATCTTCATAGGAAGGTGCCTGTCCAGATCCGGGGGTTGTATTTCCGATGAAAATGCCTGTTGATGTCCTGCATCCGGAAAAGGACAAAAATAAAAATATAAAAAGAATAATGACCCCGGTTTCGGTTATGCCTTTTCTATTCATAATCTTCCACCTTTTTTAATGATCTAATGAGTATTCATCATTACAGGAGGGGATTGAAAGCATATTTCAATCCCCCTCTTTATCTTTATTAACGGCCTGTTTGCCTTTTTTCTTGAATTAATTCCTGTTCGTTAAACAATTAAATAGTTCCCGCACATCCAATCAGCTTCATTTAGAAAACAACATCCAGCATATAATCAGCGTCAATAACTTCATCTTCAATCAATTGAGTGTCAAAACCATCGCTTGAGCTTGCTATATCATATGTACCTGCCGGAAGGGATATACTTACGGTTGCTGATCCCCCCTGCTCCTCGATATTTTCGGAAATCACCTCTATTAAAGTGTCGTCAACATACTGCTGGAAACTGACAGTCGCGCTCTGCACCTCCCCTGCCGACGGATCGCCGGTTATCATCACACTGACCGGAACCGTTACTGGGATCAAGCCGCTCAGGTTTATATCCCGGCCTTCATACACCTCATTCAGTTCTGCATCAGCCAGTTCAATGTAATTCGGTGCATAGCCTTCCATGTATGAGACTATATTATATGTAAGACCATCCTCAAGAATAATGCGATATTCACCGTTATCATCCGTAATGGTGCCGGTACTGATGATCCGGTCCTTGGCATCAGTCGCAGTAGGGTCATATATCTGTGCACTTACGTAAGCGCCTGGAACAGGGGTGGCCCCGTCTGCTTCATATACGGTGCCCGTTACAACCGGCCTGTTAATGACTTCAATTACCTTTATAGTCGGTTTTAATATTATCTTTCCGCTGACCCCGGGCTTTATTATTGACTTCTGCACATCGAAATCAAGCACCAGTTCCTTTGAAACGCCTGCCTCGATATCAAAGGCGTTCACAAGCTTTATTCCGCTTTGAAACCCGCTGGGAATAAACAGCTCGTGTGGATTGCCTTCCAGATCAACCACATAATTGGCATATGGATGGGAGTCATCCGCCGGCGTGTCTCCCAGGTAGAGTCTCATCTGTGGATAGTGTCCTGTTTCAAGCTCTGTAACTCCCAGCTGTTCCATCATACCGTTTACGAGTTCAAGAAGATTATAGGTGCCCGAATTGGCTGCAATTACCTCCCAATCTGTAGTATCCGGATTGTCTTCATTAACATCCCCTCCTGCGCCCTCCTCTGCCATTTGGGCACGTACCTCATCGATTGTTATCCAAACTTCCGTGTACTCATCTGAGGCTGCATCCGTAAGGGATAATGTCAATGTTCCTGTTTCTGCGGTGTTATTCGCATCGTCATCGTCGCTGTCTCCGCAGCCCGTTGCGACAAAAGCCATCAACACAGGGATGATAAAAAGATACAAGCCTAAATAACGAAATCTTTTTATTATATTTGTTTTGGCCGTCTTCATGATTTACCTCTCCTCTTATAAGTTTTTTATTAATTGAATATTTTTTG